>JBEVDE010000377.1:0-2940 GCA_040514175.1 Allosphingosinicella sp.
CTCGTGCGCCGCGTGGTGAAGCCGTTGCAAAGCTTCCGGTTCCGGGTTCTCACCGGCGAAATCGATCTCGGGCCGAAGCACGATTCGGGTCATTGCCATCCGCCCCCGCTCGTCCTTCGCCATCGTACCCCGCGCTTCGTCGCGATAGGCCGCGACGTCGAGCCCGGATTCCCTGGCGAGATGGAGGAACCACAGCATGTGGCAGGCCGAGACTGAGGCCACCAGAGCCTCCTCCGGGTCGACTCCGGCGGGATCGGACAGAGGCGCGGGAACCACGTGCGGCGAGGCCGAGCCCGGAACGACGGCGCCGCCGTCGAAGCTCAGGCTATGGGCGCGGCTGTAACGCCCTTCGCGAAACCCGCCGGTGGAGCGCCATTCAACCGTCGCGAGATAATCCGCCATAGCCTTCCTCCTGCCCTTCCCGCCCGACTATCACTTCGCGCGCTTCGCGTTTAGGCCTCGCTTCATGCCGATGCTCACCGCCCTGCTGCTCGCAACGACCCCGCCCGCCCCCGCGATCGGCAGCGAGAAGATCGGCGAGAAAAGGTACCGGATCGTCCTCACCGCTCCCGGCCTCACCCTCGGGCAGGGCCAGATTCGGGCGATGCAGGAGGCGGCGAAGCTGTGCGGCGGCTATCCCGTCACGCTCGGCCATTATCGCTGGCGAAGCGCCGAAAAGATCGATTCATCCGCCCGCAGCCAGACGGTGGAGTCCCTGACCCTGGAGCAGGAAGCGGAATGCGCGGCCGCGCCGCCGCCCATCACTCCCCATCCGACCGGCTGGCAGCCGGGTCCGGCCGACATGAAGGCGGTGCTGGACCTCAGCGGCCGCTATTTCGCGGCGCGCGATTCGGGCCGCTACCGGGAGGCGTGGAACCTGCTCACGCCCACCATGCAGGAGATGAGCCCGCTTCCCGAATGGCAGGCGGGCAAGAAGGCGTTCAACGATCGCAGCGGCGGAGGACTTCGGCGCGAGCCCGTCAAGGTCACCTGGTACGACAATCCCGCCAACGCCGAGGTCGCCGGGACCTTCGCCGCCGTCGACTTCGTCGGCAAGGCCGCCAAGCTCCAGGTCATTTGCGGCTATCTGGTGTGGCTTCGCCAGGCCGATGGAAGCTGGCGGCTCATGCGCGAGGAGGAGGGCTCGATCAAGGGCGGGCCGGGAGTCGCCTCGACTCCTCAGCAGCTCGCCCGGAACAAGGCCGCGATAGGCTGCCGAGAGTCCGACTGAGCCTTATCGTCATTCCGGCGAAAGCCGGAATCCATGAACACGCGAGGGTGCCGTCTTGTCCTGATCCGTGTTCATGGATCCCGGATCATGTCCGGGATGACGGCTGGGGGCACCCCGTCCCCCGCTTCAGGCCGCGGTCTTCTCCAGGAACGCCGCCTCGCGCTCGACCCAGCCGGCGAAGCTCGGCCGCGCCAGCATCCGTCCGGCGAATGCCGCGACTTTCGGGTAGCGGTCCGAATCGATCGCGAGGCCGAGGTGGCGGAAATTGGCGAAGGCGGTCGCGACCGCGATGTCGGCGAGCGTGATCCCGTCGCCGACCAGCCAGCCGTTGTCGGGAAGAATTCGCTCCAGATAGTCGAGGATCGGCGGCAGCTCCTCTTTCTCCGCCTTGTCGGCCGTCTCGAGATCGCCCTCGCGGCCGAGGAAGCGCGGCGCGACGATCCGGTTGAAGAACATCTTGGCGCCGCAGGCGCACAGGATGGTGTCGGCGAACTCGTCGAACCAGATGGTCCGGGCCCGCGCCTCCGGCTCGGCGGGAATCAGCGCCGGCTCGGGATATTTCGCTTCGAGATAATGGATGATGGCGGACGAGTCGGAGATCGAAAAATCGCCGTCGCTGAAGCCGGGGATCTTGCGGAACGGGCTCGCCTTGAGGAAGTCCGGATCGTCCGAGCCGAGGCCGAGCGGCTTGTGGTCGAGATCGAGCCCCTTCTCGGCCCCATAGGCCAGAACCTTGCGCACGAACGGCGACAGCGACGCTCCGTAGACGATCATGGCAATTTCCCCTTTTAAGTTTCAAGCCGCAACCTAAACGGGCCCGGCGCCTACCGCAAGCCGCCGAAGCGAAGGCCGATCCAGAAGGTGCGCGGAGTCGCCCGTTCCTCGATGCCGTCGCCGTTGATCCCGGCGAGGATCCGGGCGTTGGCGACATTCTCCGCCCGGGCCTCGATCGCCAGCTTGCGCCCGAGCGGGAGACGCCCGACGGCGTCGAGGGTGAAGGCGCCCGGCAGAGTCTGGCGGTTGAGATCGTCCTCATATTGAGCGCCGGCGTAGCGCGCCGTCACCGAGGCGCGCGCGCCGCCGCCGCCGGCCCAGGCCAAGGTCGAGGAGAGGCTGTGGCGCGGAGTCTGCGCCGGCCTGAGACCGTCCAGCGCCAGCGCGGCACCGTCCGCCTTCACCTCGCCATCGACCCACGACCAGCCTCCGGAGATCGTCCAGGCGCCGAGCGCGTAGCGTCCTTCGAGCTCCATCCCCCGGACCTCGATCGAGTCGAGATTGGCGCGTTGCCGGTAATCGCCGCCGGCGGCGACGAAGCCGACGCCGGGGAAAACGCCCGGCCCCCGCCCCAAGGTCACGTTGGCGATCGCGCCTTCGAGCCGGTTGGCGAAGACGGTGAAGCCGATCCGCGCCCGCGGCGCCGGCCGCCAGTCCAGCCCCGCCTCGACACCGCGAAGCCGCTCCGGGGCGAGCTCGGCATTGGCGGCGGTGGCGTCGGCGCCGACCCGGAACGGCCGGTAGAGCTCATTGAGGGTCGGCAGCCGCCAGCCGAGATAGGCGGCGCCGCGCAGGGTCAGCCCGTCCGCCGCCCGCCAGGCGATCCCGGCCCGGCCGGTCGGCTCCCAGCCGGACCGGTCGCGAAAAGCGGTGTCGGTGAGCATTGCGCCGGTCGCCAGCACCCGCTCGGTCAGCCGGCCGGCCGAGATCGTCCA
>JBEVDE010000409.1:0-4035 GCA_040514175.1 Allosphingosinicella sp.
GAGGAGGCGATCGACGAGATCCGCGATCATCTGCAGGGCGCTCACATGGTGTTTGTGACCGCCGGCATGGGCGGCGGCACCGGCACCGGCGCGGCGCCGGTGGTAGCGCGCTGCGCGAAAGAGGCGGGCATCCTCACCGTCGGTGTGATCACCAAGCCGTTCCATTTCGAAGGCATGCGCAGGATGCGCGTCGCCGAGGCCGGCATCGCCGAGCTGCAGAAGGTGGTCGATACCCTGCTGATCATCCCGAACCAGAACCTGTTCCGGGTGGCGAACGAGAAGACGACCTTCGCCGATGCCTTCTCCATGGCCGACCAGGTGCTGTATTCGGGGGTCGCCTGCATCACCGACCTGATGGTGAAGGAGGGCCTGATCAATCTCGACTTCGCCGACGTTCGCGCGGTCATGCGCGAAATGGGCAAGGCGATGATGGGCACCGGCGAAGCCTCGGGCGAGAAGCGCGCGCTCTCCGCCGCCGAGGCCGCGATCTCCAATCCGCTGATCGACGACGCCTCGATGAAAGGCGCGCGCGGCCTGCTGATCTCGATCACCGGCGGCAAGGATCTCACCCTTTACGAAGTCGACGAGGCAGCAACCCGCATCCGCGAGGAGGTGGATCAGGACGCCAACATCATCGTGGGAGCGACCTTCGACGAGAGCCTCGAAGGCATCATTCGCGTTTCGGTGGTGGCGACCGGCATCGACCAGGCGGCGCTGCAGCGGCCGTCGGCGGCGCCCGAGGCCCGCATCGCGGAGCTGACGCAGAAGCTTCGCGCCGATCAGATGCGGGCCGAGCAGCAGCAACAGCGTTTCGCCCCCGAGCGGGGCGAGCCGCGAATGCAATCGCACCCGCCGGCGGCGCCGCCCGCGCTGCCGCAGACCCAGGCCTCGATCGAGGCCGCGGCCCAGGCCGCCGTCGCAGCCGCGGTGCTGCCGATGATGGAGGACGTGACCATCCGGCCGATCCCGCCGAAGCCGTCGCTGTTTCCCGAGCAGATGGCGCCGGCGGTCGAGCCGCCGCCGGCACCGCGAGCGTTCATCCCGCCGGCGCCGGAGCGCACCGTCAATCGGCCGCGCCGCATGCCCGCCATCGACGAATTGCCGCGCCCGGCCCAGGCCGAACTGCGGGCGAGGCGGGGCGAGGAAGATCCGGACCATCCGGAGAAGCGCAAGGTGAGCCTGCTGCGGCGCCTTGCTGCCGTCGGGCTCGGCCGCCGCGACGACCAGGAGGAGCCGGAGAAAATGCCTGCGAACGTGCGGCCGGTCCGGCCGGCTCCGGCCGCCGGTCCGGCGCCGCGCCCGGTGGAGCGTCCCATGGAGCGTCCGATCGAGCGTCCCTTGGAGCAGCGGCCAATGGAGCGGCCGGTGGACCGTCAGGCGCCGCCGCCACGCCCGGCCATGCCGGCGCCGGCTATGCCCCGCGGCCCCGACCCGGTGTCGGAATATGCCAAGCGTCCGGCGCACCAGGGCCTTGACCCCCTCGGGCGGCAGGCACCTGTGCACAACTCTCTCGAGGAGGATCAGCTCGACATCCCGGCATTCCTGCGCCGGCAAGCGAACTGAGCCCCCGTCAGCTGCGCTGCGGGCGGTCCCGGGGTGAATCGCCGGGACCGCCGCGCCCAGGCCTGCCCCAGGCTGCCGGTACTCGCTTAAGGGATTGAGCTGAAAGCCAAATTGAAAGACGCGCGGACGTCCTCTCCCGACGATATCGGGACCGCTGGGCGGCCGCGCGCGGCCTGTTGGCCGCTGCCCCGGCACGCCGGCACAGTCTCCCCGCATGTGGTTTTGCGACTGTCAGCCGGCTTGATTGCGGCGGCTTGGTGGTAACAGTCGGTAAAAAAGCGTGAGTTGGAGTTCGGCCGAACCGCCGGTAAGCTACCCACAGCTAAGGGGTTTTTGTCGGGGGACAACGCGGCCGATACCTTGCCCGCGGTTATGTACAGCTTTACCGATGGCAGGATTGCGACCGATGTTGCCCGTCTAATCCGCCGCGTCCCGTTGATACGCGCGGCTGGGGGGATGAGCGGGACGGGAGTATGAAAGTCGCTAGGCAGACGACGCTTCGCGACCACACCGCGCTAAGCGGTGTCGGTGTGCATTCCGGCTTACCGGTGACCTTGACGTTGCATCCGGCGGACGCCGGGAGCGGTTTCCGCTTTATTCGTACCCGCATCGAAGACGGTCCGGATCGCGAAATTCCCGCGGATATGAGCTCCGTCACCGCGACTGAATTCGCCACCGTGCTGGGCGACGAATCAGGGCCGCTGGTATCCACCGCCGAGCATGTTCTGGCGGCGCTCGCGGGCCTCGGCGTCGATAACGCCGCAATCGAAATCGACGGTCCGGAAGCGCCGATCATGGACGGCAGCTCGGCTCCGTTCGTCGCGGCCATCGATGCGGTCGGCCTCACGACTCTCAATCAGCCCAAACGCTACATCAAGGTGCTCAAGCCGGTTCAGGTCGCGATGGGCGACGCCTTCGGCGAAATGCGCCCCAACCCGCGCGGCTTTCGCGTCGAAGCGCAGGTCGAGTTCGACCACTCTCTGATCGGGCGCCAATCGTTGGCGATCGACGTCAAGCCGGACACGTTCCGTCGCGAGCTTGCGCGCGCGCGTACCTTCGGCTTCATGCGCGACGTGACGACCTTGTGGAACGCGGGCTATGCGCTCGGCGCATCGCTGGAGAACACGCTCGTCGTCAGCGACAACCGCATCCTCAATCCGGAAGGCAAGCGCTTCCCCGACGAATTCGTCCGCCACAAGATCCTGGACGCCGTCGGCGATCTGGCCCTCGCCGGCGCCCCGCTGCTCGCCACGTACCGGTCCGTGCGGGGCGGCCACAAGCTCAACCATGCGGTGCTGTGTGCGCTGATGGCGGATGCAAGCGCCTGGACCTGGGTCGACGCCGACGCCCTGCGGCCGCCGCGCGGCCATGCCGAGGTCGCTTCCCGCCTGTCGCCGGCCTTTGGGCCCGATATTTCTTAACCCGGCTTCTCCGGACGCCCATCCGAACCGCCACATTCCCGGCGAAATGTCGGCCTATTTCCTTCGTCCGGACGGGGATTTATCGGGCAGGCGACGGGGCGATAAGGCACGCTGTGGCCGGTCGGACCTCGTTCGGGGGAGGGGCATCCGATCCATGTCTTCGCAATCTGTTAGGGTCAGGGACCTTGCGGGCGGCGTGCGCGTGTTGACGCGCTTGGCGGCCCTCGTGCTGGTGGCGGCGGCGCTCGGCGCCTGCAGCCTGTTCGACAAGGACACCGTAATCCCCGATGAGCCCGCCGACAAGCTCTACAACGAGGGTCTCTATCTTCTCAACAGCAAGAAGACACCCAAAGAGGCGGCGAAGAAATTCGAAGAGGTCGACCGCCAGCACCCCTATTCGGAATGGGCGCGCAAGTCGCTGATCATGTCGGCCTATGCCTATTACGAGGCCGGCGCCTACGACGACTGCATCAATGCCGCGCGGCGCTACGTGACCTTGCATCCCGGCAGTCCGGACGCCGCCTATGCGCAGTATCTCATCGGCGCGTCCTATTTCGACCAGATACCTGAAATCTCGCGGGACCAGGACCGCACCGAGAAAGCAGTTCAGAACCTCGAAGAGGTCGCCCGCAAATATCCCAACTCCGAATACGCCGTCGCCTCCAAGCGCAAGATCGAGATCGCTCGCGATCAGCTTGCCGGCAAGGAGATGGACGTTGGGCGTCAGTTGTTGAACGAGCGCGCCTACACCGGCGCGATCAACCGTTTCAAGGTGGTGGTCACCCGCTATCAGCGAACGCGCCACGTCGAGGAGGCCCTGCTGCGGCTCACCGAGGCCTATATGGCGCTCGGCATCGTGGAAGAGGCCCAGACCTCCGCCGCCGTGCTCGGGCATAATTTCCCGGACAGCCGCTGGTACAAGGACGCGTATGCCCTCATGGAGTCGAAGGGCTTGCAGCCGAACGAGAACAAAGGCTCCTGGATCAGCCAGTCGTTCAAGGCGTTCAAGAAGCTCGGGCTCGGATAGCAGGCTGCGTGCTCGTTCGCCGCC
>JBEVDE010000002.1:0-6088 GCA_040514175.1 Allosphingosinicella sp.
CCAGCATCTGATCTTCGAGCCCGACGGGGCGATGCTGCAACTGCCGCCTAACCTGCTGATCGCCGACCAGGCGGGGGTCGACCGCTATCTCGCGCGTACCGCCGATCCCAAGGTCGACGAATTCGATTTCCGCGGCATCGAATGGCTCGGCCGCCAGCGCGACATCAGCACCGCCGTCTCGGCCCGCGCCTTCCGCGACATCCGCCGGGCCGCGGCCTCGCGGGCCGCCAGGCCCTATCTCGGCTTCGGCGAGAATGCGCCGCCGCGCGGGCCGGCGGCCGAGCAGACGGCGGTGCGCGGCTTGCTCGGCGAGTCTCCCGGCTGCGGCTGGCCGGTCGGTCACTGGGCGAAGCCGATCTCCGACGCCGAGCTTCTCACCGCGCGCAAGGCCGCCGGCGCCGCCGGGTCGGACATCGTCACGGGCGCCGGCTTCAGCGACAGCGCGATCAAGTCGCGCGGCGATCTCTCGCACTATCGGATCCTCCATTTCGCCACCCACGGGCTGGTCACCGCGCCGCGACCCGAATGTCCGGCCCGGCCGGCCCTGATGACCTCCTTCGCCGGCGGCGATTCCGACGGGCTGCTCAGCTTCGCCGAGATTTACGACCTTCATCTCGACGCCGACCTCGTCATCCTCTCCGCCTGCGACACCGCCGGCAAGGCGAGCCTGGCCGCAAGCCGCGAGGCGGGGCTTCGAGGCGGCGGCGAGTTCGCCCTTGACGGGCTGGTGCGCGCCTTCGTCGGCGCCGGCGGCCGCTCGGTCATCGCCAGCCACTGGCCGGTGCCCGACGATTATGACGCGACCAACCGGCTCATCTCCGGCCTGTTCGATTCGCCGCCCGGCACCGCGACCGCGACCGCGCTGCGTCTCGCCGAGGGCAAGCTGATGGCCGCGCCCGAAACCTCCCATCCTTATTATTGGGCGGGCTTCGCCATCATCGGCGACGGCGCCGCGCCGGTGGTGCCGAAGAGCTAGGTCGAAGGCCATATCCCCGAGGGTCGGCGATTGCCAAAAGCACTTTTCCTGGCACGACAGGCCGTTGCCCGGGCGACACAGAGACCCTCCCTTACGCCTCCGGAACAAATGCAAGCTTTTCCAGTTGAACGTTTTTCGGCGTAAGGACCGAGCTTGGACCTCGGGAGCGGCGGGCATTTGAAGACGGCCGGTATTTTAATGGGAGCGGTCGCCGCCGGCGCCTTGGCGATGGCCACGGCGGCGCCGGCCCAGACCCAGCCTCCGCAAACGCCCCCGGCCGACGAGCCGATCGTTTCCGACAGCCAGTTCGACAAGGCGCTCCCGGCGCTCGACCCGGAACTCGGCAAGCCGCTCGAGCCGCTCGAGGATTTCGCCGGCCCGCCGCCCGCGACGACGCCCGAGGGCGAGCTGATCCCCGACGCGACGATCGCCGATCCTGAGCTTGAGCGGCCGCTGACTCCGATTTCGGAGTTCGACGTCACCACCCCGCCGCCGGGGCAGGGCGACGACGACGACGCCGAGAAGGTCGAGCCGGTCCGCTACACCCTGATCGTCGAGGGGTTGGAGGAAATCGGCCTGGAGGGCCGCTTCCGCGACCTTTCCGCGCTCGAGGATGCCGACGGCGAGGCGACCAACGGCGCCCAGATCTCGGCGCGGGCGAAGGAGGACGAGCTGCTCGCCGTCCGGCTGCTCCGATCCGAAGGCTATTACGACGCGACCGCTTTGTCCGCGATCGAGCAATTGCCCGACCAGCCGGGCCGGATGCGGGTGGTGGTGAGCGCGGTGCCGGGGCCTCGCTATCTGCTCGGCAGCATCAGGATCGACGGTCCTCAAACCGAGCCTCCCGACCTCGCCCGCGAGGCGCTTCCGCTCAAGACCGAGGATCCGATCGTCGCGATCAACGTCGAAGCGGCCGAGGCCAATGTCCGCCTCAAGCTTCCGCAGCAGGGCTATCCGTTCGCCGAGGTCGGCCTGCGCGACATATTGCTCGACCCAGAAACCCGCCACGGCGACTACACCCTGCCGGTGAACCCGGGCAACCGGTCGCGCTTCGCCGGCTTCACCACCGAGGGCGATCTCGCCTTCGGCGCGAAGCATGTCGAGGTGCTCTCCCGCTTCAGGCGCGGCGACCTCTACGACAGCCGCAAGGTCGACGATCTGCGCGAGGCGATGATCGCCACCAACCTCTTCACCACCGTCTCGGCCGAGCCGGTCGCGACCGGCGAGAAGGCCGAGGACGGCGCCGAATATGTCAACATCCTGGTCAAGCAGGACGCCGGGCCGGCGCGGTCGCTGGCCGGGACCGCCGGCTATTCGACCGGCGAGGGCTTCCGGGCCGAGGCGACCTGGGAGCATCGCAACCTGTTCCCGCCCGAGGGCGGGCTGATGGTCAACGCCATCGCCGGCACCCAGGAGCAGGCGCTCCGGGTCCGGCTTCGCCGCAACAATTGGAAGAAGCGCGACCGAAGCATCTTCGTCCAGGCCGAGGCCGGGCGCCGCGATCTTCCCGCCTTCAAGGGCTATACGGTCCGGCTCCAGGGCCAGGCCGCCCGGGAATCGACCCCGATCTGGCAGAAGGTGTGGACCTACGCCGTCGGCGCCGAGCTGATCGCCACCAACGAGGCCCAGACCGGTTTTCCCAAGCTCTCGATCGCCGACGCCTTCTTCCTCGCGGGCGTAAGCGGCCAGGTCGGCTACGACCGCTCGAACAGCCTGCTCGATCCGACGAGGGGCTTCCGGCTCAAGGCCTTCGTCAACCCGGAGACGTCGCTTCGCGAACCGGGCCAGCCCTATATCCGCAACATCCTGGACGGCAGCATCTATTATCCCGCCGCCGAGAATATCGTCGTCGCCGGACGCGCCCGGGTCGGTTCGATCTACGGCGCCGAGCTCGCCGAGCTGGCGCCGTCGCGGCGGCTCTATGCGGGCGGCGGCGGATCGGTGCGCGGCTTCGGCTTCCAGGAGCTGGGCCCGAAGATCGAGGTGGCGAACCCCGATTTCGACCCGACCGATCCCGACGAGAAGGACGATCCGACGATCTTCGTCCCGACCGGCGGCCGCTCCATGGTCGAGTTCGCGGTCGAGGCCCGCTACCGCTTCGGCAATTACGGAATCGTCGGCTTCGTCGACGCCGGCCAGGTCTATCAGAGCCAGAGTCCGCGGCTGAGCGACATGCGCTTCGGCGTCGGCGTCGGCGGGCGGCTCTACACCAATTTCGGGCCGCTGAGGGCCGACGTCGCGGTGCCGATCGGCCGCCGCCCCGGCGAATCTAAATTCGCCGTCTACGTCTCGATCGGGCAGGCCTTTTAGATGGCGACCGCGGCCGAAACCGCTTCCCCTGTGCCGCGCGGCCGCCGCCGCGCCCGCGCCGCCGCGAAATGGACCGGGATAGGCCTGATCGGGATCGTCGTCGCGATCCTGCTCTTCTTCGTCTGGCTGAACTCCTCACTCGGGCGCAGCTTCGTCGTCAAGCAAATCAACCAGCTCGAGACGGCCTCGGGGCTCGACATCGACGTCGAGAGAATCGAGGGTTCGCTGTTCGGCGAGCTCACGCTCCATGGCCTGACCCTGAAGGACCCGAAGGGCACCTTCTTCGTCGCTCCGGAGGCGACGCTGGACTGGCGGCCGCTGGCCTATTTCCGCAACCATATCGACATCAAGCGGCTCGAGATCCCGCAGGCGCGCCTCTTCCGGCTGCCCGAGCTCAAGCCGGGCGATCCCAACGCCCCGCTCCTTCCCGACATCGATGTCGACATCGGCCAGATCAAGGTCGACCGGATGCTCGTCGATCCGGCGGTCACCGGCTATCGCCATCTCCTCAGCCTCGCCGGAAGCGCCCGGATCGACGACGGCCGCGCCCAGGTCGCGCTCGACGCCAACGCGATCGCGGGCCCCGGCCTGCCCGGCGGCGACAAGCTCGCCTTGCGCATCGACGCCGTCCCGGAGGCGAACCGGCTCGCCCTCGGAATCCGGGTCGAGGCGCCCGGCGACGGATTCGTCGCCAAGCTGTCGGGCCTGAACCAGCCGCTCGTCGCCACCCTCGGCGGCAACGGCACCTGGACGAGCTGGCGCGGCAAGGCGCGGGCGGTGCTCGGCGGCAAGACCTTCGCCGACCTCGCCGTCGGCGCCAAGGACGGCGCCTTCACCGTCTCCGGCCCGATGAACCCCGGCCTGCTGATGGCCGCGGGCATTCCCAGGAACCTGCTCTCGCCGCAGATCCAGGTGAATCTGACGACCAAGCTCGACCAGCGCCGCGCCGACACGAGGCTGACCCTAAACTCCCCCGCCATCGGGATCGTCGCCGACGGCATGCTCGACCTTGGACGGAGCCGGTTCGAGGATTTCAAGGTCGCCGCCCGGCTGTCGCGGCCGCAGGTGATCGGGCCGAACATCGACGGCAGCGACCTGCGGGTGGCGATGGTCCTGAACGGCGCCTTCAAGACCCCCGTCGTCGCCTACGACCTGCGCGCCCGCTCGCTGAGCTTCAACCAAACGACGATCGAGCTCCTCCAGGCGCGGGGACGCGCCCAGGTCGACACCGACCGGATCCGGATCCCGGTCCAGGCGCGCGCGCGCCGGATCAGCGGCCTCGATCCGTCGCTCGGAAGCCTGCTCACCAATGTCGGGGTCGACGGCACGATCAGCATCAGTGGCACCCGGCTCGTCTCCGACAATCTCAAGGTCCGGTCGGACCGGTTGAACGCGACCGTCGTTCTCGCCGCCGACCTCGCCAAGGGCCAGTATCGCGCCGGCATCCAGGGCACGGTCAACAATTACCTGATGGAGGGGATCGGCCTCCTCGACCTGACCACGAAGATGGACGTGTTCACCGCCGGGAGCGGCTTTGGGCTCAAGGGCCGGGTGGCGGTCCGCACCCGTCGAATCGACAATCCGACCGCCGCGGGCGTCCTCGAGGGCAATGCCACCGCCTCGGCGAACGTGGTGATGAGCCCGGCCGGCGTGATCACGCTCGACAATGTCCGGCTGAGCTCGCCGGGGCTTCGGATCACCTCGGGCGGAGGCACGGTCTGGCCCGACGGCCGGATCAGCATCCGGGCCGCCGGCATCTCCCGGGCCTATGGCGCTCTGGCGGTGGTGGTGACAGGGACCGCGACCCGGCCGCAGATCCAGCTCAGGGCGGCCAGTCCGGGCTTCGGCATCGGATTGAGGGACGTCACCGCCACGGTGCGCGCCGTCGCCGGGGGCTATGCGATCAATGCCCGGGGCGAGTCCGCCTACGGGCCGTTCGAAGCCGACGTCACCCTCCTGTCCGGGCGCGGGCCGATGACGATCGAGGTCCGGCGCCTGCTCTTCGCCGGAATGACCTTCACCGGCCGGGTCGTCCGGACTCCCGCCGGCCCGTTCGCCGGCACCCTGTCGATGACGGGCCAGGGTCTCCAGGGCACGATCCGGCTCGCCGCCGCCGGCCGCTACCAGCAGGCCGACATCGATGCGACCGCCAACGGCGCCCAGATTCCGGGCGAGAATCCGATCCAGATCCAGCGCGGAATCCTCCGGGCGAGCGTCATCCTCTATCCCGACGCCCCCCACATCGTCGGCGACGCCCAGCTCGCCGGGGTTCGCGCCAACAATTTCTTCCTCGCCCGCGCCCGCGCCAAGATCGACTATCGCGGCGGCAACGGCCTCGCCCAGCTCTTCGCCGAGGGGACGAGCGGAATGCCCTTCCGGATCGCCGCCAACGCGGCCCTGTCGCCGAGCCTGATCCGGGTCGCCGCCCAGGGGCAGGTCAGGAACATCCCGTTCCGGCTCGCCCGCCCGGCGCAGATCAGCAAGGTCGCGGGGGGCTGGCAGCTGGCGCCGGCCGAGCTTGTCTTGCCGCAGGGCAACGTCCAGCTCGCCGGCCGCTATGGCGCCGGCGGAACGGTGGTCCAGTCGCGGCTCAACGATTTCGACATCTCGATCCTCAACCTTTTCTCGCCGGGCCTCGGCCTCGGCGGGCGGGCCACCGGAAGCATCGACTTCGCCCAGATCGGCGGCGACAGCTTCCCGCGCGCCGACGCCCGGCTGACCATCGCCGGCTTCACCCGAACGGGGATCGCGGTCCGCTCGCCGCCGGTCGACCTCGCTCTGGCCGGGCAGCTCCGGCCGGAA
>JBEVDE010000066.1:0-9571 GCA_040514175.1 Allosphingosinicella sp.
CTAAAAGCGCGCCGAGACGGCCGTTCCAAATTTATTGGAGCCATTTCGGACTCGATTCGCCGACGCTTCGAACGGCTCGTCGCCGCAGTTTTCCGCGCTTTTCGGCTGGGCCGCCGAGGTCCCGGGCGCCCCGCCAATGGCTCCGTTCGTCCTGAACCCGTGAAACTCTTCAGACTCGTCGGTCGTTGGGGCCGCAAGTAATTGAGTGGAAAGGGAGCCAAAGTATGGCGACGAGTATCCTTGAGGCCCGCGGCGGCTGCATCATCCCCCAGGCCGACCAGCGCGGCTATCATATCGTCTATCGCGAGCATGAGACGAACTATTGCCCCGGCTGCGGCCGGACTCATTGGTATATCGGCCGCTCGATGGCGGAATGCGCTTTCTGCACGACCGCGCTGCCGCTCGAGAATGCGCCGATGATCGCCGGCGGCGCCATCGTCCGCACCATCCGCCGTCCCGGATTCGCGACCGAGCAAGCCTACGCGGCCTGAAAAATCGCTGGCGGCGCCCTCGTGGCGGCCGCCGTCGCGCCGGCCCCTCATCTTCCCTACGCGAGGGGCCGGCGCGTAAGCTTCATACCGGAGGAGGGACGGTCGAGAGGCCGTCCCCCTTTTTGCGTCCGTCTCCCTTGCAGTCCGTCATTCCGGCTAGGGCGTCACCTTCCGCACCGGAACCTGGGCGTTGCAAATGTCGACTCCGCCGGCGGGCCTCTGGAAGAAATCGCCGCCGCGATTGGCGCGGCCCGTCACATAATGGGTGAAGGCCTCGCTGTCGGAGTGCATCGCCTGGAAGGCGGGGCGCTCGGCGGCGGGAATGTCGGCGGCGAGACGGGCGCGAAGGATCGCGATATGCTGCGCCGGCTCCTTGTAGAAGCCGAGCGCCTCGGTACCCCGCGGCCGGGCGGAGAGCAGAGCCATGCCGTCGACGACCCGGCCGATGACGGCGATGTTGAGGTCGAGATGGCGCGGCGCATGGCCGATCACCGCGTAGAGTTCGCCTCCCGTCCCGGTGTCCGGCGCCAGATCGCGGCCGACCCCGACATAGCCGTAGCAATGGGTGAGCCAGGCCCGGCCCGACTCGGGATCGTAGCCGACCGGCCAGCCGTTGGCGTGGCCGACCATCGGCGCATAGCTGTCGGGGAAGCCGAGCGGCCGGACCTGGAGCCCGGCGAGGTCGCGATGATATTCGGCCGGCGGCTGCCGGACGACTCCCGCGGGAAGCTCGGTCTTGGCGTCGCCATTGCCCCATTGGGAAACGTAATTGTCCTGGACCCGGTAGATGGCCGCCCCGTTCCACCAGCCCGCCTTGGCGAAGGCGCGGACGTTGGCGATGTGGACGGGCGCGAAATCGGGCGCCAGCTCGATGACGACCCGGCCGCCCTCCTTGAGATCGATGACGAGCAGGTCGGCGGGATCGACCGTCCGCCAGGCCTCGGCCGGAGCCTCCTGGACGATCTTGTTGGGATCGGGCGCGCCGACCACGGGCGCCGGCCTCCAGAAGGCGTAGCGGGCGTTGGCCGCGGGCTCCGGCGCGGGCTTGGCGGCGCAGGCGGCGAGGCAAGAGGCGGCGAGGGCGGCGTACAGGGGCTGGCGCATCGGCAAATTCTCCGGGTTGCGCGCCTAGGTGACCCAAGCCCGGGCGTTCGGCAAGCCGTGACGGGAAAGTCACAGCGCCGGAATTGAATCCGCTTTATTCGTCCGGCGACGGAACCGGGCCGCATCGCGGCGTTTTAACACAGGTTAGGTCCGGCGGCGGGCCGAGGGGCGAAAGAGATTGATGACCGATTCCATCGCCCTCGCCGGCCTCGACACCGCCTTTGCCTCTTTCGACCCCGAGCCGCTGCTCGCCGCACCGCCGGCGCTGATCGAGTTTCTGCCGCTCGCAATCTACGCCTGCGACGCCTCCGGCCGGATCCGCTGGTTCAACGCCAAAGCGGCGGAGCTGTGGGGCCGCTCTCCCGACATCGGCGAGAGAGCCGAGCAATCCGGCGCGGGTCCTCGCATCTACGGGCTCGACGGAGTGATGATCGCGGAAGGCGAAACCCCGCTGGCCGGCGCTCTTCGCACCGGCGAGAGCGTCGAGGGCCGCCAGCTGCTCGTCGAGCGGCCGGACGGAAGCCGGATCGATGCGATGGTGCACGTCACCGCCTTGAGGGATTCCGGCGGGAACATCGTCGGAGCGATCGCCTGCTTCCACGACGTCAGCGCCAGGCTTCGCGAAGACCGGGCCGCGCGCGAGAGCGAGCGCCAGCTCCGCGAGATTCTCGATGCCTTGCCGGTCGCGCTCTACACGACCGACGCCGAGGGCCGGATCACCTATTATAACGAAGCGTCGGTGGAGATGTCGGGCCGCCGTCCGGCGCTCGGCGACGACAAATGGTGCGTGACCTGGAAGCTGTTCCACCCCGACGGCACGCCACTCGCCCATGACGAATGCCCGATGGCCGTCGCCCTCAACGAGCGGCGACCGGTGCGCGGCGCCGAGGCGGTAGCGGAGCGGCCCGACGGCAGCCGGGCCCCCTTCATCCCCTATCCGACGCCCCTGTTCGATCCGGCCGGCGAAATGGTCGGAGCGGTCAACGTCCTGGTCGACATCGGCCATCGCAAGGACGCCGAGAGCCGGCAGCGGCTGCTGTTCGGGGAGCTCAACCACCGCATCAAGAACAACATGCAGATGCTCTACGCCCTGCTTGCGGCGGCGCGGCGGGAGACGGACAGCGACGATGCCCGCTCGGCGCTCGACGAGGCGTCGCGGCGGGTCGCGGCGATGGCGGCGGCCCAGACCGCGCTCTACCAGTCGGACAATCTCAGCCGCTTCGACAGCGAGGCATTCATGACCTCGGTCTGCGCCGCGGCGACCGGCGCCTGCGGCGACGGGATCCGGCTCGACCTCCATGCCGACGCCGGCAAGCTGGCCAACGACATGGCGGTGCCGCTCGCCCTGATCATCAACGAGCTCGTCAGCAACGCCGCCAAATATGGCGCCGGCTCGGACGGGCGCGGCGCGATCAGGGTCGCACTGACCGAAGCGGAAGGGCGCTTCACCCTCGCCGTTGAGGATGACGGGCCGGGCTTCGATCTTTGCGAGGTCCGCCGCAAATCGTCGGGCCTGGGCCTCGTGACGGGGCTGGCCCGGCAGATCGGCGGCCGCTTCCGGGTCGAGCGCAAGGACGGCGCCCGCTGCGTGCTCGAATTTTCCGGCCCGCCGGCCGCCTCCGGCTAGCCGGCCCTTCATGTTCACCCGTGGCGCGACGGCCGCCGAGGCCCAGCTGATCGAAGGCGGCGACAAGGGCGGCGCCGGCCACGGCACGCCGGTCGGGGAGCCCGATCCCGCCACGCGCCCGGAAACCGGATCGAGACCCTGCATCCTGCTGGTCGAGGACGATTTCCTGGTCGGGATGGAGGTCGAGACGGGGCTTCGCGAGGCGGGCTACGAAGTGGCCGGAATCGCCGCCACCGCCGAGGAGGCGGTCGAGCTCGCCGAACGGCGGCGGCCGGCGCTCGTGGTCATGGACATCCGCCTCGCCAGCGACCGCGACGGGGTCGACGCCGCGCTGGAAATCTACCGGACCCTCGGCATCCGGTCGATCTTCGCCTCCGCCCATGGCGACGCCCAGGTGCGGGCCCGGGCCGAGCCGGCGCAGCCGCTCGGCTGGGTGGCCAAGCCCTATCGGGTCGAGACCCTGGTGAAGGCCGTCGCGGAGGCGTTGGGGGGAATGTAGATCCTCCCCATCGCGAGACGGGGAGGATATTCAGTCGACGAGCCGGAGCGCGGGCCGCTCGACCGGCTCGCTCAGCGCCTTCATCTGGCCCAGATGCAGCTCCGACAGCGCCAGATGGGCGATCGCGGCTTCGGGCGAGGCGGCGCTGCGGGCTCGATCGAGCTCCTCGAACGCACGGTCGACATGGTGATTGATGCGATCCTGGCGGGACATGTTCACCGATCCCCCGACTCGGGGTGGTACTCTACAGCCCCCCGAATTTCGCCTATTCGGTGCGGAGGCGCAACCACATGGATCAGATAGGCCTGCGGCAGGACGGCGGCAGCGGTCAGGCGCCCCCGCCGCCGTTCATCGCGTCGTGGTGAAGATAGCGCTCGTTGAAGTCGCCGGCGGCCCGCATGCGGCCCCAATCCTCGATCGTGATCGAGCGGCGGTCGCGGCGGATAAGGCCTTCCTCGCCGAGCTGCTTCAGGACCCGGTTGACGTGGACCGAGGTCAGGCCGACCGCGTCGGCGAGCTGCTCCTGGGTCATCGGCAGCTCGTAGCGATGGTTGCTGGCGAGCCCGGCCGCCTCGAGCCGAAGCGAGAATTCGCAGAGCAAATGGGCGACCCGGGCGCGGCTGTCGCGGCGGCCGACATTGACCACCCATTCCCGAAAGATCGAGGCGTCGATCAGCGTGTCGATCCAGAGCGCACGGCCGATCGCCGGGCGGGTCAGCGCCAGCTCCTGGAGGGCCGCCGACGGGATGAGGGCGATCTCGGCATCGGTCAGCATCTGGACGCTGTGATCGGCGACTCCGAGGAAGCTGTTCTGCAGGTCGAGGAACTCGGCGGCGACATGGAAGGAGACGATCTGGCGGCCGCCCTCGCCGGTGAGCTTGTAGCGATAGGCGAAGCCCGACAGCAGCAGGCAGCACAGCTCGGCCGGCTCGCCGTCGCGGATGACATGGGCGCCAGCGGCAAGCTTGCGGACCGTGGCCGGAAGCGACAGCAACGCCTTGCGGTCCTCCTCCCCGAGCGGCGAACGGCGTTCGAGGCGGCGCAGCATCTTCTCGAATGTCGGATGCAATACCGTCACCGTCATTCCCCGCCCATAACGAGCACGACCGCCGCAGGTTTCATAGGCGCGCCCCCTTGCGACGCCTGCATAATCATTGGGTGAATCGCGCGTCATTTATCCAGGTTAAGTTCGTAATTTTATACGGATTTTCCAGCGCTTGCGGTAAATCGCCGGACTCGGGCCGGCCCCCGCGCCCGGCGCGACGGGCCCGATCCCTGCCAAACAAGCAAGAATTGCACCTTCACTCCACTGGCGCCGCCGCCGCGGGCGAACTATCCCTCTGTTCCGACTGGATTTCGAGGGGAGAAGGCAATGCGCTTGGTGGCGATGAAGGCGGCCCTGCTCGCCGTGACGGCGGCGGCCGGAATTGCAGCGGGCGCAGCCGCGCCGGCGGCGGCGCCTTCGGCCGGCCGGATCGAGGTGCCGCCGCTCCAGTATAAGGAGCGCAAGCTCGCCAACGGGCTTCGGGTGATCTCGATGCGCGACACCAGCACGGCCAACGTCTCGGTCTCGGTCTGGTACGAAGTCGGCTCCAAGCACGACCCCGAGGGCCGCTCCGGCTTCGCCCATCTGTTCGAGCACATCTTGTCGCGCAAGACGCGCAACATGCCCTACAATATGATCAACCGGCTGGTCGAGGATGTCGGCGGCGACCGCAACGCCAGCACGTCGTCCGACCGCACCAATTATTACGAGAGCGTCCCGGCGCGCTATCTCGAGACGATGCTTTGGACCCATGCCGTGCGCATGGCCCGCCCGGTCATCGATCCGCAGGTGTTCGAGACCGAGCGCAACGTCGTCAAGGAGGAGTATCGCCAGGGCGTGCTGACTCCGCCCTACGGCCGCCTTCGGCTGCTGCTTACCGACAATGCCTTCGACATTTCGCCCCACCGCCGGTCGACGATCGGAAGCATCGAGCAGCTCGACGCGGCCACGGTCGCCGACGCCCGCGCCTTCCATGAGGCCTATTACGGGCCCGACACCGCGACCCTGATCGTCTCCGGCAATTTCGACCAGAAGCAGCTGGACGGCTGGGTCGACAAATATCTCGGACCGATCCCGGCGCGGGCCGGCAAGATGCCGCTCGCCATCACGGTGCGCGAGGCGAAGCGGACGATTCCGCGGTCGGCGACCATGTACGCCCCGAACGTGCCTCTGCCCATCGTCGGATCGGTCTGGCGCATCCCCGGCATGGCGCATCGCGACATGGCCGCGATCGAGGTGATGGACGGGATCCTCACCACCGGCGAGAGCTCGAGGCTCCACAAGCGCCTGGTCCGCGAGAAGAGGATCGCCACCCAGGCGGGCGCCCAGCTCGCGCCGTTCGAGGAGGAAGGCTATTATGCGCCCAATCTGATCCTCGCCGGCGGCCGAAGCGTCGAGGAGGCCGAGGCCGCCCTGGCGGCGGAAATCGAACGCATCCGAAACGAGCCGGTGACCGCGGCCGAGCTCGCCGAGGCCAAGAACGAGCTTCTCGCCGACGCGCTTCGCCAGCGTGAGACATTCAGCGGCCGGGCCTCCGGGCTCGGCGAAATGCTGGTTCGATCCGGCGATCCCGAACAGTGGGACAAGCTGATCGCCGCCTATCAGCGCGTCACCGCCGCCGACGTCCGGCGCGTGGCCCGGACCTGGCTCGCTCCAGCCGCCCGGGTCGATTTGCGCTACCTCAACGAAAGCGCCCGCCCCGCCGGCCAGGCCGACGCCTGGGCCAACCCGGCGCCGATGCCGCGCTTCAAGTCGGCGCCGCCGGCGACGCGGCCGCCCAACGAGCTCGCCGCCGAAGGCGCCCGCGAGGCTCCGCCGGCGCCGGGCGCGGCGGTCCGGGTCACTCCGCCGGCCATCTCCGTGACGAAGCTCCCGACCGGCCTCTCCATCGTCACCGCGCGCAGCGGCCAGGTGCCGCTGGCGACGATGACGCTGGTGGTGAAAGGCGGATCGTCGACCGATCCGGCCGGCAAGGCGGGGCTCGCGACGATGGCCGCCGAACTCGCCACCAAGGGCACCGCCACTCGAAGCGCCGAACAGATCTCGGCCGAGCTCGAAGCGCTCGGAGCGACTCTCAACAGCGGCGCCGGCGCCGACGGCTCGTTCCTGTCGATCACCGCCCCGGTCGCCAATCTCGAGGCGGCCGGGCGGGTCCTCGCCGACATCGCCCGGAACGCCACCTTCCCGGCCGAGGAGCTCGAGCTCCAGCGCAGGCAGGCGATCGATTCGCTCTCGATCGCGCTTCGCAATCCCGGCCAGCTCGCCGGGATGATCGCCTTGCCCCTGGTCTACGGAAGCGCGCCTTATGCGAGCCTCGCCAACGGCACGCCCCGCTCGCTCGCCGGATTGAGCCGCGACGATTTCGTCCGGCAGCACCGCCAATGGTGGCACCCCGGCAACAGCGCCCTCGTCATTTCGGGCGGGATCGATTCGGCCCGGGCCGACGCACTGGCGGCGTCGCTGTTCGGCGGCTGGCGCGGCGAGGGGCCCGCCCCGACCCCGCCCGCCGAGCGCGCCGGCGAGGCGCAGAAGGTTCGGACCGTCGTCGTCGACCTGCCCGGCGCGGGCCAGGCGGCGGTGCTCGCGGCGGTTCGGGGGATCAGCCGCGGCGACCCGCTTTACTACCAGGCCAACGCCGTCAACGCCGTGCTCGGCGGAGGCTCGAGCGGGCGGCTGTTCCAGGAGGTGAGGACCAAGCGGGCGCTCTCCTACGGCGCCTATAGCGGGATGCCCGCGCGCCTCGATTCCGGCCTTCTCACCGCCAGCGGCCAGACCAAGAACGAGACCGCGGCCGAGGTCGCCAAGGTTTTCCTCGACGAGCTCGACCGGCTCGGCAAGGAGCCGCTCGGGGCGCAGGACGTCGCCAACCGGATCGCCTTCCTCACCGGCGCCTTCAACCGCCAGGCGGAAACCAGCGGCGGCCTGGGCGGGATGCTCGCCAGCCTTCTCCAGCAGGGCATGCCCCCGTCCGAGGTCGGCCGCTTCGTCATGCAAATGGAATCGGTGACCCCCGAAGGCGCCTCGGCGGCGGCCGCCCGGCTGGTCGGCGCCGACCGCGCCACTCTGGTGATCGTCGGCGATTCGGCGAAGTTCATCGACAAGCTGCGCGCCGTCCGCCCCGACGTGGAGGTGATCCGGTTCGACGAGCTCGACCTCGATTCGCCGACCCTGCGCAAGGCGGGCTAGCCGCCCTGTTTCCCGGCGAAAGCCGGGACCCAGCTTCACGTCAGCGCCGCTGGGCCCCGGCCTTCGCCGGGGATCGCGCCGTTAAGGCGGCGATCATCGAAAAGTGCTAGGAAAAGCGCATGCGCATCCTTCTCCTCAGCGCCGCGGCGCTCGCCCTTCCCGGCTGCATCGCCAGGACCGCGCTCGACGTCGCCTCCATCCCGGTCAAGGTCGCCTCGGCCGGGGTCGACGCCGCGATCACCACCCAGGCCGAAGCCGACCAGAAACGCGGCGCCCGGATCCGCCGCCAGGAAGAATGCGTCGGCAAGGAAGACCGCAAGGCCCGCAAACAGGGCCGCGAGCCCGATTACGAGAAGTGCGAGCCGAAGCGGGACTGACTTGCGCCGGATCGCTGCCGGTGGAAGGACCGCCGGATGAAACGCACCGTCTTTCTCCTGTCGAGCCTCGCCCTCGCGGCGCTCAGCGTGCCGGTCGAGGGCAATCAGACGGGGCCCGCCCCGCCGAGGGAGACGAAGGACCGGCTTCCGCTCGAGCAGTTGGAGGATCTGGTCGCCGGCCCGATGCGGACGGCGTCGAAGGGCGACCTTCCCCGGGCCCAGCAGGCCTTCGAACTTCTGGTCGAGAAAAGCCGTCGGCGGCACGACGGCGTCCGCGAAGCCGACCTGCTCATGGCCTTCGGAGTCCAATTGTTCACCCGGGGCGGCGAGCTCGACCGCGAGGACATGCTGAAGCTTTCGCCGGCCTATGTCGCGCGCGCCATCGAAGTGACGAGGCGGGCGTTCGGGCCCGACCACCCGGAGACCGCACTCGCCCTCCATACCTATGGCGACCTGCTCGTCGAGCTTCAGCCGGACGATCCGCCGGAAGCAGCCGAGGCCGCGCTCGCGGAAGCCCTCTCGATCCGCCAGGCGACGCTCGGCGCCGACAATCACGAGACATTGGCCGCGATGCGGGCGCTGGCCCGGGTCAAGGCCGCCCGGTTCAGAACCAGCGGCAAGCTGGACGAGGCCGCGGAGCTCTTCCATCGCGCCATCGAGGCGTCCGAGCGTTCGGCGCCGTTCGAATATTTCCTGAAGCCCGTCAGTCTCAGGCTCGACCTGGTGAGAGCCTATGCGAAGGCCGGCCGGATCGACGATGCCGTGCGGGAAGCGCGGATCGTGACGGACCAAGCGGCCGACGACGACGGCGAGTGCGGCTTCGCGGCGGTCGAGGGGTCGATGATCGCGGAGAGCCTCGAAGCCGAACGGCCCGCCGACGCGGAAATCCTGCGCGGGATACTCAGTTCGCAGGTGGATTGCCTGAAACAGATCATGGAGCAATTGGAGAAAGAGGCGGCGGCGCAGAAGTGACCCGAACCCCTCCGGGGCGCGGCTGCAACTTCCGGAACGGATCTATCTGAAAGAGCTTCGAGGGCTTGCAATTCCTCTTTTGTTCCTTGGCCGAGTCGCGGACTGGCCAAGGCCCTTTGACATCGTGAAATGAACTTCGGGCGGGCGGCGAGTGGCGCTCCCACCTTCGTTCGGGCTGAGCTCGCCGAAGCCGCTTTCGGTCCCGCTTGGCGCAAAGGGAAGGAAGGCCCTTCGACAATGATCAGGTGCTGACGGGGGTCGAGGCGGCGC
>JBEVDE010000113.1:0-8297 GCA_040514175.1 Allosphingosinicella sp.
GGTGCCGCCCTGAACCGAGACCACGAAATAGGGCAGGACGACGTCGCGGGCGCCGCGGTTGTTGCGGCGCTGGGCCTGGATGTCGAAGGTGATCCGGGTAACGATGGTGTCGCCCGTCTCGTCGCAGGTCGAGCGCAAATTGGTGATGTTGGCGACGACGTCGATCGCGCTGGCGTCGCGGCTCCCCTCGGGATTGAACAAGGTGATGTCGCCGGTCGCCGCCGGGATCGCCACCGCCGGGCAGGCCGAGCGGGTGGCGGTGATTCCGGTGTCGGTGATCTGGCCGTTCGGAGTGGAGCAGGCGGCGAGGCCTAGGGGAATAAGCGCGGCGAGGGCCGCCTTGGACTTGAACACAGGGTGGGAATCCTCACCTTTGGAAGGGACGGCGCGGATCATAGGAACCGGGTTCCGTCTAAGCAAGCTATGCCGTAGAGCCCGACAAGATGGCCGCCAAGCCCCCCCTCACCCTGCTGATCGCCGCCCCGCGCGGCTTCTGCGCCGGAGTCGACCGGGCGATCCGGATCGTCGAGCTGGCGATCGAGCGCTACGGCGCTCCGGTCTACGTCCGCCACGAGATCGTCCACAACAAGTTCGTCGTCGACAGCCTCAAGGCCAAGGGGGCGGTCTTCGTCCCCGAGCTCGACCAGGTGCCGGACGGGGTGCCGGTCGTCTTCTCCGCCCACGGCGTGCCCAAGGCGGTGCCGGCGCGGGCCGAGGCGCGCGGCCTCGACTATCTCGACGCCACCTGCCCGCTCGTCTCCAAGGTCCACCGCCAGGCCGAGCGGCTGGTCGAGAACGACCGCCACATCCTGTTCATCGGCCATAGCGGCCATCCCGAGGTGATCGGGACGTTCGGCCAGGTGCCGGAAGGGCGGATGACCCTGATCGAGAGCGTCGAGGATGCCGAGAGAATCGCCCCGGCCGATCCCCTGGGCCTCGCCTACCTCACCCAGACCACCCTCTCGGTCGACGACACCGCCGAAATCGTCGCCACGCTCGAGCGCCGCTTCCCCGGCATCAGGGGGCCCAAGGGCGAGGACATTTGCTACGCCACCTCCAACCGCCAGGCGGCGGTGAAGGACATCGCCCGCGCCTGCCAGGCGATGCTGGTGATCGGTTCGCCCAAGAGCTCCAATTCGGTGCGGCTGGTCGAGGTCGCCGAGCGCGAGGGCACTCGGGCCCGGCTGATCGGCCGCGCCGACGAGATCGAGCTCGACTGGCTGGCCGGGGTCACGACGCTCGGCATCACCGCCGGCGCCTCGGCCCCCGAAACCCTGGTGCGCGAGGTGGTCGACTTTCTCGGCCGCCATTACGAGGTCACCGAGATCGAGGGCGAAGGCGTGATCGAGCGGATGGTGTTCAAGCTACCCCGGGGGCTCGAGGCCGCTTGACCCCACCCGCGAGACCTGGTGTCCCCGTCGAAATCTTCACGGACGGCGCCTGCAAGGGCAATCCCGGGCCCGGTGGCTGGGGCGCGGTGATTCGTTCGGGCGCCCACGAGAAGGAGATCAGCGGCGGCGAGCCCCTGACCACCAACAACAGGATGGAGCTCCTCGCCGCGATCCGCGCCCTCGAGGCGCTCAAGCGCCCGTGCGAAGTGGCGCTCTACACCGACAGCATCTACGTGCGCGACGGGATCACCAAATGGATCCACGGCTGGCGCAAGAACGGCTGGAAGACCGCCGACCGCAAGCCGGTCAAGAATGCCGAGCTCTGGCAGGCGCTGCTCGAGGCCGCGGCCCCGCACAAGGTCGACTGGCGCTGGGTCAAGGGGCATGCCGGGCACCCGGAGAACGAGCGGGCGGACAGGCTGGCCTGCGACGCGGCGATGGGGTTCGCGAAGAAGCGGGGGTGAAGCGGCGGTTGCGGCGGAAGCGACGTCCCCTTGCCGGACAGCCGACAGTCAGCCGCCGGGACCGGTTTCGCCTTTCGACAGCCATGCAACGCCA
This sequence comes from Allosphingosinicella sp., assembly GCA_040514175.1. GTDB lineage: Bacteria > Pseudomonadota > Alphaproteobacteria > Sphingomonadales > Sphingomonadaceae > Allosphingosinicella. The sequence goes on from JBEVDE010000113.1 coordinate 1,950, forward strand.
TTCGAGGAAACATCGAGGAGCGCGTCGTTGCTGATTTGCAGCCAGGGCGTCGGCGACGTGTCATACTCGATCAAATGGTAGCGCCGTTCACAGGTCCGCCAGCTTGTGCAGGGGCAACGGTTCGGCGCCGCGTTCCACGGGAGCTCGGCCAATCGCCGGAGCTCGGCCTGCGCGTCCGCTCTACTTGCGAACTCGCCGATGATTTCGGCGTGCCACTCGTCTTCGATCACAAACATCCGTGATGTCCCGCGGAGCCCTCTGGGACCCGGTACCAAGGAAATAACACTGGTGCCAGGTACCGAGGAAATACCCTAGGTTCGGCGCGGGCGCATCCGGCAGAATGATAGTGACGACCTCTCTTACGCTTTGAGGAGCCCGGGATAGGCCCCCGTCGAACCGCGATTGCGGCGGATATGATATTCGACCGCCGCCAAATTCACCGTCCAGGCGAGCCAGGCGATGACCCGATAGGCCGGGACGAAGTCCAGGCCGGCGAAGAGCGCGGCCGGGAGCATCAGGCGGAGCGTGATCGCCGCCGCGGTGAGGGCGTAGGAACGGAGCATCCATTCGCGATGGTCGGCGAAGCGGCGTTCGACGGCAGCGCGATATCCGATCCAGGTGAACGCCGCCCACAGCAGGGCCTGGACGGCGAATCCGGCGCCCGCGACCGGGCCCGAGGTCGTTCCGACCGCCAGAACGAATCCGGCCGGAGCGCCGATCGCGCAGGCGAGGACGTAGATCCGGCCCGCGGCGCGGTGGAACGACGGCAGTCGCGCCCGGATCCGGCGCACGAACTGAAGCGGTCCGGCGAGCAGCGCCGCCACGCCTCCGGCGACGTGGAGGACGAGGAAGGGCGAGGCGAAGGCGTTCGCGGCGATGGGCTCGGGGGGCGGTTCGAAACCGGCGAAATAGCGGAGCGCCGAGACGATCGCGATCTCGACCGTGAACAGCACGACCAGGGCGCGCCAGGCGAGCGGGTAGAATGAGCTTGGGATCATGATAACCTCCGCGGGGCTTGTGGCGCGCAATGTCGCCCGGCCGCTCGGGGTGGAAAGGCGGTTTCGCGTGAACGGTGCATCGGGTTCGCGAATGGGGCCGGGTCGGCGTCTCGCCGTCGATCTGCTGCTGCTCGCCGGCCTCGGGCTGGCGATGGCGGCGCTCGGGCCGTACCGCACCCTCGACGTCCCGGACCGGCTCAGGATCGTCTATTGGCTGGCGGCGGTGACCGGCGCCGGGCTCGCCGGGATCGCCGTCGATCGGGCGCTCGAGCCGCATATCCGGGCCTTCTGGGGGCGGATCGCGGCCGTCGCTTTGGTGACGACCCTTCCGGTCACCCCGTTCATCTACGTCCTCAACGCGGTCCTGCTCGACCTTCCCAGGCGGCCCTGGCTGATTCCGCAGCTTGCCTGGCAGGTGTTCGTCGTCCTGTTGCTGCTCATGGCCCTGCGCGCCTTGCTATGGCGGCGGATCGTCGAGACCCGCACAATCGTCGCGCCGCCGCTCCCGGAGGCCGAGCGCGCCTTCCGGCTTCGCCTGTCGGCGAAGCGGCGCCAGGCGAAGCTGATCGCCCTCGAGGCCGAGGATCATTATGTGCGGGTCCATACCGATGCCGGTTCGGAGCTCGTCTCGATGCGCTTCGCCGACGCCGTCGAGGAGCTTGCACTGGCCCATGGTTACCGGCTTCACCGTTCGTGGTGGGCCTCGGCCGACGCCGTCGAGGCCGTGCGCTGGAGGCACGGCGCCGGCGAGGCCCGTCTGGCGGGAGGGATAGTGGCGCCGGTCAGCCGAAGCTGCGCGGCCGCGTTGAAGCAGGCCGGCTGGCATTGATCTCGAAGCGCGGGCGCGTCAGCCCCGGCCGTTGCCTCCGTCGGGCTTTTGCGCCGTCGCCGTGGCGGCCTCGACCGCCGCCTTGAGCTTCGCGCCGGCGTCGGCGTCGACGGTCTGGACGGTGCGTTCGCCGGTCGCCGGATCGGTGCGGTGGAACTTGAACGCCTGGCCCGCCAGCGGCCCGGAAATCAGGTCGGCCATCATGATCTCGCGATGCCGGTTGTGGGCATTGGCGAAGGGCGCGATCAGGTCGACCAGCCAGATCGTATTGCCGCTTTTCCATTCCTCCAGGGTCAGCCGGTTCTCCGGCTCGACCATGCCGTGCTGGAGCTTCATCGCCGCCTTGGGCCCGCATTTGGCCCATAAGGCGAGCCCCACCGGCTTATCGCCGTCGCGGAAGACGTAGAATTGCTCGTGGATGAGGGCCGGCATCGCCAGCCATTCCAGGGCCTCCAGAGGTAACGCCTTGTGGAGGATCGACTGGGTCATCAGCCACGCCATCTCGCCCAGCAGGTGGCTGACGGTAGGCGCGGCGGCGCCGTCGTTCGACTCGATGTTCAACTTTCTCTCCGATCATGCAGCGAAATAATCGTAGCGAGGTTGGGTCCCGCCGTCTCGCTTCCAATCGGCCTCGCCGGCGCGGGCGCCGAAGCTCGCCATATCCTGGATGATCTGCGCAACCCGGGCATCGGCTAGCGCATCGGCCGGCATGGCCGAGGCGGAATCCTGCGCCGCCGCCGCTCCGGCCGACCCGATCTGAGCCTCCCGCCGGGCCTCGACGAGATCGAACAGATTCCGGCCCTCGCGCGCCATGACCAGAGGCGAGGAGGCCCTTGCGTCAAGGCCGGCGCGAAGCGCGCTGAGCTGGGCGGCGAGCCCGTCGAACCCGCCCTTCGAATCCGGCGTGAAGGCCAGAGCGGCGGCTCCGAGCGATCCGGTGGAACCGTCCTCGCGGGTGAAGGAGGCCATAGCCACGACCATGTTCCGGCCGATCCCGGCCTTGTTGGACGCCGGCTGGGCGGTGAGGTTGATCGCGGTGATGCCATGATCGGCCAGGGACGCCAGCTCGCCGGCCTCCGCGACGCCGTTGCCGTTGCGATCGCGCCACACCTTCACTTCGGCGAAGCGGTCGTCGGCGGAGTCGAGCTTGCCGTCGCGCTTCGAATCGAGGGTCGCGAGCGCCTCGAGGCTGCTGCGCGCATTTCCCTTGAGCCCGAGCAGGCTGAGCTCGGCGGCGGCGATCCGGCCGTCGCCGTTCAGATCGACGACGAGGAAGCCGTCGTCCTTGCCGATCCAGCCGGTGTCGTCCGCGATGCCGTTGCCGTCCATGTCGAAGCGGGCGTCCGATTTCTTGCGCCCCTTCAGCTCGATTCCGTCCCCGTCCAGATCGAGGACGAGGGGCGCCAGGAAGCCCACCCGGCGGTCGCCGAACGAGAGGATGGCGGCGGGGCCGATGGCTTCCGGGTCGGCGCCAAGGTCGCGGCCGATCGCCAGACCCTCGCCGTCGGCCAGCATCTGGTACCGGCCGCTCCGCCCGGCGAGCGTCCGGCGCTCGAACGCGAAGGCGGCGGGCGTGGCCGGAGCGCTCGCGATCTCGGCGGACGCCGGCGGCGCGGCGCCGGATGGATCGCCCGAAGCGCTGGTCTGCGGAATGCTCGCAAGCTCCGCGGCAGGCGCGACCGGCTGGGCCGGAGGCTCGGCCGGCTGGGCCGGCTGAGCCGGCGGAGGAGCCGGCGGCAGGGCGGCGGGCGGCAGCGCGGCCGTCGGCGAGGCGCCGATCGCGGTCAGGCCGGCGCGGTCGAGGCCGGAAAGCTCGTCGAGCTCGGCGCGCTTGTTGCCGTTCGAGTCCAGCCACAGCCGAAGATCGAAATAACGCGCGTCGGCGGCGCTGATCATCCCGTCGCTGTTGCTGTCGAAGCCGGCGAGGAGCAGCTGAGGCCCGACGACCTCGGTCGCCGGGTCGATCGCGCCGTTGCCGTCCAGGTCGATCGCCAGCGAAGCGCCCGCCGGCAGGGCCTGGGTGGCGCCCGGAGCGATCGAATATTGGATGATGGCTTCCTCGTCCGCCTGATAGCGGAGCAGGACGTCGCCCACCGCGCCTTTCGTGCCGTCGCTGCGGGTGAAGGTCGAGCTGTTGACGATCACATGGCCCGACGTGTTGTTGAGCTGTTGACCGGTGGGCGTCCGCGCGAGCGAAATCGAGGCGATGCCCGCCTCCGCCAGCGACTTCATTTCCCCGGCCTGGGAAATTCCGTCTGAATTCAGATCCTGCCAGACCTTGAAGTCACCATAACGGGAATCGTCGGAATCGAGCTGTCCGTCGCCGTCGCTGTCATAGGCGGCGAGGCCTTCGAGATCGGACGCCGCGCCGGCGACGTCGCCCATGAACGAAATGTCGGAGCCCTCCGACACAATGCCATCGCCATTCCGGTCGAGGGCGAGAAAGGCGAAACCCGAATTCAGCCAGCGAAGGGATTGCTTGGTCCCGCTTCCGTGGAGATCGATGTTCACGGTCTGACTCGAGAAGGCCTCGCTCAGCCCGGCGCCCGCCAGATCCAATACCACCGGTCCAAAATAGGTGTGAGAATTCTCGTCGTGATTCAGTATCTCATAGCCGTTTCCGGAGAAATAATATCCAGCTGCAAGGGCGGCTCCGGGCTTCAAGAAGGCAATTTCAAAATATCCGTTGCCTCCCACCTCGCTGTAAGTACCCATCACCTGATTGATCGTCGTATCCCAGTAGATGATGTTGGCATTATACATTCCTGGGTGTTGCTCTTCGAACGGGTAATATCCGCTACGCTCAGGAGTATAGCGGGAGTTCCGGGTCCCGGCCGAATTCTGGACCTGAAGCTGGATGTCGTTGATCCGGATCTGGAAGGTCGTGGACGCGGCCGTCCCGCCATCCGAGGCGTAGACGGTCAAATTCGTATATTTCCCGCCGGCGTCGGACAGCCAGCCCGAAGCTTCGGCGTCCACGCCTCCCGAGCCGATCGTGATCTGCCCGGTCGAGTTGATCGCGAACGCGTTGTTGGGATTGCCGTTCGAATCGATCCAGTAGGTGATGGCGAGGCCATCGGCGTCCGAGGCGCGCGGGCCGCTGTTGACGACGGTGCCCGGGAGCAAATTCTCGGTCACCGAGAAGGTCGCCGGAGTGCTGTAGAACGACGTCGCATTGTCGTTGACGTTGGTGAAGTTGACCGTCGCCGTGACCCCGTTGGTGCTGCGCTGGCCGTTCGCCCAGCCATAGACCGCAACGCTCGTGCTGGTCTGGGTCTCGTAATTGAAGGGCGAGTTGACGGAGAGCTGGTTGCCGTTGACGATCGACAGGCTTCCGGACACCGTGCTTCCGTCGGCGAAGACGTAGCTGACGGCATCGCCGTCCGGATCGACCCCGCCCGAGAAGGTGATGCCGACCAGACCGGTCGCATTCTCCGCGATGGTCCCGGCGCCGGGCTGCGTCGGGCCGCTCGGCGCTTCGTTGACGTTGACCAGGGTGATCCGCCCCGTCCGCGTCGACGAGACTCCGGTCGCCGTCGTCGCCACCACCGAGACGTCGGCATAGCCGGCGGCGAAGGCGGAGTGCCGGTTCTCATTGTCCAAGGCGGTGTTGAGCGACAGCACTCCGGCACCGGTCAGGCCGAACAGACCGCCCGGATTGCCCCCCGGCGCGAAAGCGTAGGTGATCGCCTCGCCTTCGGGGTCGACCGAGCCGCCGACGGTGAGAAGGGTCCCGGTGACGTTCTCGTTGACGCTGGCCGAGAAGGCGCCCGGAGCGCTCGGCTCTTCCTGGACCGGCTGGACGTTGACCGTGAAATTCAGATAGGCGGGGTCCGTGCCGGCGCCGTAGGCGTCGACGACCTTGAGCTGCAAATTGTGGGTGCGGTTCGCCGGATTGTCGTAATCGAGGATGGTGCCCGCCACCGTCCACAATTCCACGACGTTGGGATTGCCGGTCGCGACCAGCCGGAATTTGCCGGTGTCGCCGCTGTTGATCGTGATCGCGTGCGAGGCCACGCCGAAGGCGATGGAGCTGTCCAGGTCGCTGGTCGTGATCGTGGCGATGTAGACCGTTGCGGGCCAGGCCTCGCTGACCGAGCCGCTGGCCGTCCCGCCGCCGACGAAGCTGGGCGCTTCATTGACGTCGGTAATGGCGATTTTCAGATTGTTGTTCGTGACGCTGGGGTTGACCCCGTCGCTGACGGCGACGTTGAGCGAAACCAGGCCGTTGACGACGTCGTCGTCCTCATAATTCACCGTCTGGCCGGCCGCGACCGAGATCACGCCGGTGCTGGAATTGATCGAGAACCAGTTGTTGGGATTGCTGAGGAGGCTGTAGGTCAGGACGGCGCCGGCGTCCTGATCGGTCGCGCCGAGCGTGATGCCGACGGGGCCGGCCACCGCATTCTCCGTAAAGGTGCCGACGGCGCCGGTGGCCCCCTGCCCTCCCGCCGAGTTCACGTCCTGCAGGTTGGTCGGCGCCTCGTTGACGTTGACTGAGGCGATCTGGACTCCGGTGCG
>JBEVDE010000120.1:0-6255 GCA_040514175.1 Allosphingosinicella sp.
CGACTTCTACCTCTAGGAAATCTTCCTCTCCCACTTTCCGCGGGAGAGGAGGGGCCCACCGCGAAGCGGTGGGAGGTGAGGGTCTTGCTGACTCATTGCTACAGACCCTCACCCTCCCGCTTCGCGGGCCCCTCCCTCTCCCGTAAGGACGGGAGAGGGGTTCTCCTGCATACCTCCTCCTCGATCGGCCCGCGACGCCTGCATCTCGGCGCGGCTTTCGCCAGCGCTTTCAACCGCCTATATGGGAGGAATGAGCATCCGCCCGTGGCGCGACATAGCGCGCCGTCCCTCCCGCCAGATCATGGTCGGCTCCGTGCCGGTCGGCGGCGATGCGCCGGTCACGGTCCAGACCATGACCAACACCGTAACGGCGGACGTGCGCGCGACGGTCGACCAGATCCGCCGCTGCGAGGAGGCCGGGGCGGACATCGTCCGGGTTTCCTGCCCCGACGAGGACTCGACCCGGGCGCTCAAGCAGATCGTCCGAGCCTCGAGGGTGCCGATCGTCGCCGACATCCACTTCCACTACAAGCGCGCGCTCGAGGCCGCCGACGCCGGCGCCGCCTGCCTCCGCATCAATCCCGGCAACATCGGCTCCGCCGAGCGAGTGCGCGAAGTGGTGAATGCGGCCAAGGCCAATGGCTGCGCGATCCGCATCGGAGTCAATGCCGGAAGCCTGGAGCGCGACCTGCTCGAAAAATATGGCGAGCCCTGCCCTGAGGCCCTGGTCGAGAGCGCGCTCGATCATATCCGGCTGCTCGAGGATCACGATTTTCGCGAATATAAGGTCGCGGTCAAATCGTCCGACGTGTTCCTCGCCGTCGCCGCCTACCAGCAGCTCGCCGACGCCGTCGACTGCCCGCTCCACCTCGGCATCACCGAGGCCGGCGGGCTGATCGGGGGCACCGTCAAATCCTCGATCGGGATCGGCGCCCTGCTCTGGTTCGGGATCGGCGACACGATCCGGGTCTCGCTCTCCGCCGAGCCCGAGGAAGAGGTCAGGGTCGGCTTCGAGATCCTGAAGAGCCTCGGCATCCGCAACCGCGGAGTTCGCGTCGTCTCCTGCCCGAGCTGCGCCCGCCAGGGCTTCGACGTCATCCGCACCGTTCAGGCTCTGGAAGGGCGGCTTGCGCATATACGCACGCCCATGTCGCTTTCCGTCCTCGGCTGCGTCGTCAACGGACCCGGCGAGGCGCGCGAGACCGACATCGGGATCACCGGCGGCGGCAACGGCAAGCACATGGTCTATCTGTCCGGAGTCACCGATCACCATGTCCGCGACGAGGAGATGGTCGATCATATCGTCAGGCTGGTCGAGGCCAAGGCGGCCGAGATCGAAGGAGCGATGATCGATACGCCGATCCCGGACGCCGCGGAATAGATTGGGACATGAAGTGAGCGGAGACAGGCTGGCCCTCATTTTAGCCAAGCAGAAACACTCCTACGATCAGCGGACGGCTGCGTCGGAGGAGAAGCGTCGCCGGGAGCTGGAGAAGGAAAGGCGCGTGCAAAAGCTTCTGGAATCGTGGACCGCCGCTCAGGCCACCATGCAGGCGGTTATCGCGGAGCTCAATCGGGCCATGCAGGCCAATGGCGTGTCGCTGAAATATCGGGAAGAAGTTTCTCCCGCCGGAGTCAGCCGCACCGGCGAGGTCACTTATGCCCAGCCGCAGGAATATATTTTAACGGGACTGTCGCTCCGCCTGTATCTGAACTCCCAGGGCCTGTTGACGGTGACCATCCTCGGCATGGGACGGCCCATCAAGAACGAAAAGATGAAGCTTTCCGATTTCGGGGAGGAGGTGCAGCGGGGCTGGCTGCTCGACTTCCTTGAAGCCACCGCCGAAGCCGAGGCGGAAGCGAGATGAGCGCCCATTGTTGCCACGAAAAGGGCCAGGAGCTCGAGCGCATCGCCCTCCACAAGGACATTCGCCGGGTCCTCGTCGTCGTGATGATGCTCAACCTGATGATGTTCGTGCTCGAGTTCGGCGCCGGCGTCATCGCCGATTCGGCCGCCTTGATGGCCGATTCGGTCGACATGCTCGGCGACGGGCTGGTCTACGGAATCAGCCTCTATGCGCTCAACCGAAGCCTCAAGTGGCGCGCCGGCATGGCGCTCGCCAAGGCCGGCTTCATCCTGGCGTTGGGCCTCGGGGTGATCGTCGAGATCGTCCTCAAGATCATCTGGGGCCACCCGCCCCAGTCGGGGATCATGCTGGTCTTCGGCGGCATGGCCCTGGTCGCGAATCTGAGCTGCGTCGGCCTGCTCTGGCCCTACCGGCGCCACGACGTGAACCTGTCGAGCACGTTCGAATGCTCGCGCAACGACGTCTTCGCCAATATCGGCGTGCTCGCCGCCGCCCTGCTGGTCTCGGCGACGGCTTCGCCCTGGCCCGACATCGCGATCGCGGCGGTCATCGCCTTTCTCTTCTTCCGCTCGTCGCTCAAGGTCACCCGCGATGCGTGGCCGCAATATCGCCATCCCCACGTCCATCCGGCGGAATAAGGCCGGGAAGCGCCTTTAGGCCTTCCTTCACCGTCCCGCGCTAGCGTCGCGCGATGCAAAAGGCGTTCTTCCTCGTCGTCGCGGCCGGCATCGGCGTCGGCCTCGCCTGGCCTTCGGGCCGGTCCCAGGCGCCCACGGCGCCCGCCGTCTCGACCGCCTCGGTCCAGGGCCATGGCGACGAACCCAAGGAGACGGTGCTCGAGCGGAGCGACGGCGGCCATTTCTACGCCGATGTCGAGATCAACGGCGAGCTCGTCCACGTTCTGGTCGACACCGGAGCCAGCTCGGTCGCCCTCACCGAGCGCGACGCGGAGCGAATCGGCCTCGCCTTCGACCGCGGCGCCTATGAGCAGGTCGGAGTCGGCGCGTCCGGCCCGGTGCGCGGCAAGTTCGTGACCCTCGACAAGGTCAGCCTCGACGGCAAGTCGGCCCACAAGGTCGAGGGGGCGATATTGGAAGGAAGCGACATTTCCCTTCTCGGCCAGGAATATCTCGGCCGCTTCTCGATCGAGATGCGCGGCGACACGATGCGCATCTATTGAGCCGGCTTCCCGGCGAAGGCCGGGACCCCGCCCTTTCGTCTGCGCCGCTGGCCCCCGGCCTTCGCCGGGGAACATGAACGTGACGGCGGCGGCCGCCGCCGCTATCGGCGGCGCATGAGCGCCTCCCGATTGCATCCCCGGCCCGCCATACCCTTTGCGGTCGCGACGGCGGGGATCGCGCTCTTTTCCGCAATGGATGCGCTGATGAAGGGCCTCTCCCTCGCCATCGGCACCTACAATGCCCTGCTCTGGCGGACCCTGGCCGGAGCGGCGATCGGCGGCGCGGTCTACCTGATCACCCGCTCGCCGAAGCCGGGCCGGGCGGCGCTTCGGGTCCATCTCGTCCGCGGCACGATGGGAAGCGTCATGGCGTTGACCTTCTTCTGGGGACTGGCGCGGGTGCCGATGGCGCAGGCGATCGCGCTCGCCTTCGTCGCGCCTCTGATCGCCCTCTATCTCGCCGCGGTGATGCTCGAGGAGAAGATCGAGCGCTCCGCGATCCTGGCCTCACTGCTCGGCTTCGCCGGAGTCGTCGTCATCCTCGCCGGACAGGCCCAGGCGGACATGGGCCGCGACGCCCTGCTCGGCTCCGCCTCCATCCTCGTCTCGGCGGGGCTCTACGGCTGGAACATCATCCTGATGCGCCAGCAGGCGCAGCTCGCGGGACCGGTCGAGATCGCCTTTTTCGTGGCGCTGATCATGGCCGCCTGCTTCGCCGTGGCGGCCCCCTTCCTCGCGGAGCCGCCGCCGCTCGCCCAGCTCCCCGCCATCCTCGGTTCCGCCCTCCTCGCCTTCGGCTCGCTCATGCTGCTCTCCTGGGCCTATGCCCGGGCCGAGGCGCAAAGGCTCGCGCCGGTCGAATATACCGGCTTCGTCTGGGCGGCGATCTTCGGCTTCCTGATCTTCGCCGAGCCGGTGCCGCCCTTCACGCTCGCCGGCGCGGCGATGATCGTCGTCGCCTGCTGGGTCGCGACCCGGCCCAGCCGGTCGCCGATGCCCGCGGTCGAGGCCGGCGCCTGATGGCCTGGCTCCTCCTCATCCTCGGCGGCCTGTTCGAGATCGGCTTCACCACCTGCCTGCGCTTCGTCGACGGCTTCAGGAACCTGCCTTGGACCTTGGGCTTCCTCGCCTCGGTCACCCTTTCCATGGGCCTGCTCGAGCGCGCCGCCCGCGACATCCCGATGGGCACCGCCTACGCCATCTGGGGCGGGATCGGCGCGGCGGGGACGGTGCTGGTGGGGATAATCTGGTTCGGCGAGCCGGTCACCTCGATCCGGATCCTCCTTTTGCTCGCCCTCATCGCCTGCATCGTCGGCCTGAGGCTGACCGCGGCATGAGCTATGACGAGGGCCTCTACGCCTGGGTGCAGGAGGCGCTCGAGCCGCTCGGCGCGGTGACGATGCGCAAGATGATGGGCGGCGCGACCCTCTATCTCGACGGGACCGTGTTCGCGATCCTTCTGGACGAGATCTGGCTGAAATCGGATTGCGAGGCGGATTCGATCTGGGATGCCGAGGGGTGCGAAAAGTTCGCGGTCACCTTCAAGGACGGCAAGGTCGACGTGATGAACTACCGCCGCGCCCCGCAGGACGTCTACGACGATCCGGAAGCGATGCAGCGCTGGGCCGCGCTCGCGGTGGAAGCGGGACTGCGCGCCGCGGCGAAGAAAAGGCCCAAATCGTCGTCCCAGCGAAGGCTGGGACCCCAGGGGAAGTAGGCGCCGGCGATCGTCCTCGCTGGGGCCCCAGCCTGCGCTGGGGCGACGCTATCTCACCGGCTTCAGCAGCGGCGCGATCTCCGGGCTTTCCTCGATCGACGGCAGGAAGCGCGGGTCCACGCGCTTCCGCGAGGCCTGCTCATAGGCATAGCCCAGCGACAGGATCGTCCCGTCCGACCATTTCGGCCCGATGAAGCTCAAACCCACCGGCAGGCCCTTCACCTGTCCCATCGGCACGGTGAGGTGCGGAGAGCCGGCCACCGCGGCGAAACCGCCGCCGCCGCCGCCCGAAATCTGGTCGCCGTTGACCGAGTCGATCGGCCAGGCCGGCGGCATGGTCGGCCCGACCAGGGCGACGACATCATGGTCCTTCAGCATCCGGTCGATGCCCTCGGCGCCGGCCAGCCTCAGGCTCGTCTCCCGCGCCTTCTTGTAATCGGGGTCGTCGAGGCCTTTGGTCTTCTCCGCTTCCTCGAACGTGTCCTGGCCGAACAAGGCGAGCTCGCGGGCCGAGCCCTTGTTGAAGGCGATGATCTCGGCGAGGGTTCGGGTCCTGACGCCGGGCGGGGTGGTGGCGAGATAGGCGTTGAGATCGGCCTTGAGCTCGGTCAGCAGCACCTTGAACTCGCTTTGGCCCATTTCGGGCTTGCGCTCGAACTTGGCGATCTCGATCAGCACCGCGCCCTGCGCTCGAAGCGTCTGAAGCGCCGCCTCGAACGGCGCGTCGGTGCCGAAGCCGCTGGCGAAGCGCATCACGCCGATCCTCTTGCCGCGCAGCGACCCGGCCGAAAGGCCCGCGGCGTAATCGGCGCGGCGGGAATCGGCTTCGCGCGTCTGCGGGTCGGCCGGGTCGCTTCCGGCGATGGCGGTGAGAACGAGGGCGGCGTCGCGCACCGTCCGGGTCATCGGGCCGGGCGTGTCCTGGCTGTGGCTGATCGGGACGACGTGGGTGCGGCTGACCAGGCCGACGGTCGGCTTGAAGCCGACGATGCCGTTGATCGCGGCCGGGCAGGTGATCGAGCCGTCGGTCTCGGTCCCGATCGCCGCCGGCACCATCCCCGCCGCCACCGCCGCGCCGCTGCCGGCGCTCGAGCCGCAAGCGTTGCGGTTCAGCGCATGCGGATTGCGGGTCTGGCCGCCGACCGCGCTCCAGCCGGAGATGCTGTCATTGTCGCGGATGTTCGCCCATTCCGAAAGATTGGCCTTGCCGACGATCACCGCCCCGGCCTGGCGAAGCCGGGCGACCAGCGGCGCGTCGCGGTTGGTGACGTTCCGCGCCAGCGCGAGGCTTCCCGCCGTGGTCGGCAACGGACCCAGGCTCTCGATATTGTCCTTGATCAGGATCGGCATCCCGAACAGCGGCCCGCGCGCCCGGCGGATCCGGTCGAGCGTCCGGGCCTGGTCCAGGGCGGTGGGATCGACCGCGATGACCGCGTTGATCCTGGGATTGAGCGCCTTGATCCGCTTCAGCGCCGCCCTGGTGTTGGCGG
>JBEVDE010000198.1:0-4134 GCA_040514175.1 Allosphingosinicella sp.
GGGGGCCCCCCGGGCCCCGCCCCCCCGCCGCCGCGGGGGGGGGCCGGGGCCCCCCCCGCGGGTTGGGGGGGGCCCCCTGGGCACATGCCTCGCCAGCTACCCCTCCACCATGCTTCGCATGGTCCCCCACCCCATCGCCTTCGGCGATGGGGAGGATTTACCCCTCCCGCGCTTCCTTGATCGCGTCGCGAAGGGCCTCGGAGCCGACCGCGCCCTGGAGGTTCTGGTCGCCGACGACGAAGGTGGGGGTGCCGGTGGCCTCGAGGCCCCGGGCGAGCTCGAAATTTCGCGCCAGCTCGGGATCGGAGACGGCGGCGGGGAGGTCGGCGGCGAGGCCGGCGCCGGCGCGCGCCCTGGCGAGCGCCTCGGGCGTCGGCCGGCCCGCGGCGAACAGACTGTCGTGGAAGGGCTTGAACCGCCCCGCCTGGGCGGCGGCGAGGCTGGCGCGGGCGGCGGCCTCGCTGTCAGGGCCGAGCACCGGCCATTCGCGCCACACCACCTTGAGCCTGGGATCCTCGCGCAGCAGCCGGTCGACGTCGGCATTGCTCTTGCGGCAATAGCCGCAGGCATAGTCGAAGAACTCGACGAGGACGACGTCGCCGTCCCTGGCGCCCGCCCAGGCGCCGGCGAAGGGCCGCTCCAGCGCGGCCCGGTTGGCGCTGACGACCTTCGCCGCCTCGCGCGACCGGAGGCGGTCCATGGCCTCGGGGAGAATTTCCGGATTTTCGAGCAGATAGTCCCGAACCGACTGGCGCGACACATAGGCGACCGCGCCGCCGCCGACGAGGGCGCCGATCAGCCCCGCCGCAAGCGCCGTCTTCCAGCCCCCCCCAGCGCCGTCAATTGTCACGATTCTTTTTCTTCCGCTCCACCTCGGTGCGCGAGACCATCGCGATGTCCTGGGCGCGAAGCCAGTCGGGCGTGCCGCTGGGGACGGTCTTGAGCGCCTGCTCGGCATTGACCAGAGCGAGACGCGGCTCGCCCTGGAGATTGTAGCGCTCGGCGGTGGCGAGCGCGGCCCGGCCGGGATCGCCCTCGCGGTCGTAGACGATGCCGAGCTGGTACCAGGCGAAGGGATTGGAATTGTCGCGGCCGATCGCGGCCCGGAGCACCTGCTTGGCCTCCTCATAATGGTCCGGCCGCTCGGTCGCGATCAGAGCATGGCCGAGGAGGGCCGAGATGAGCGGCTGGTCCGGCGCATATTTGACCGACTGGCGGAGCGATTCCAGAGCTTCGGTCGGGCGTCCCGATTCGAGCAGGATCTGGCCCTTCAGCTCGAGGAAATAAGGGTCCGTCGGCGCTTCCGCGAGCAGGCTCTCCGCCTCGGCGAGCGCTTTTTCCGGATAGGCGCTCTTGTGCCAGGCATAAGCCCGGGCATAGCGGGCGGGGACGCTCTTGTTGCTCTCCGGATAGACCACCCGGGTCCGGGTCGGGTCCTCGGCATAGCCCATCAGCTTCGCCTTGACCCGCTGGAAGCGCGCTTCCAGCCGGGCGTCGGGAGGGCTGTTCCAGCCGGGGGCGCTCTTCACCGACTGCTCGAGCGCGGCGAGGCGCTCGCCGTTCAGCGGGTGGGTCCGCATATAGCCATTGTCCTGCGGGATGGCGTAGCGAAACTCCTGGTTCTGAAGCTTCTTGAAGAAGCTGAGCAGGCCCGCTCCGTTCACTTTCGACTTGGCGAGGAAACCGGCGGCGGCGGCGTCGGCCGACGATTCCTGGGTGCGGCTGAAGGCGAGGAACTTGCCCATCGCCGCCTGCTGGCCCGCCGCCATCACGCCCATGCCCGCTTCGCCCGCTCCGGCCGCCATCGCCGCGGCGCCGAGGACGAGCGAGAGCAGCATGATCCCGGTGGCGACCTTGATCCCCTCCTGGATGCGGATGACGTGGCCGCCGGTGATGTGGCCGACCTCATGGGCGATGACGCCCTGGACCTCGTTGGCGTTATCGGCGGCGGCGATCAGCCCCGAATGGATATAGACGATCTGGCCGCCGGCGACGAAGGCGTTGATCGACCGGTCGTGGATGAGGACGATGTGCACGTCGTCGGACCTGAGGCCGGCCGCTTCGACGATCGGACGCGACATGTCCTTGAACAGGGCCTCGGTTTCCGCGTCGCGCAGAATCGACTGCGCCAGCGCCGGCCGCGCCGCGAGCCCGAAGCTCAGGATGATCAGGAATGCGAGGCGAGCGGCGAACACGCTCCACCTTCTCAGCTTCACGGTAGCTTCGGCCATGCCGCTTCCTATCCCTTCGCGGGGCTGAACCTGACATGAGCGCGCCCACCGGGGCAAGCGCGCTCATGTCCTGTTCGTCAGGCGCCGAAAGTGCGCTGCCACCAGCCGCGGCGCGGCTCTCCTCCGTCGCCGGCCTCGCCGGCCTCGGCCGGCTCGGCCGCCGCCGTCTCGCGGTCGTTGGCCGCCTCGGGCGCAGGCGCTTCGGCCGGAGCCTCGGCTTCCACGGCCTTCTTGCGACGTGTGCGCTTGGGCTTGGCGGGCTTTTCCTCTTCGGCGGCGGGCGCCGCCTCGGTCACCGGAGCCGGTTCCGGTTCGGCGGCCGGAGCAGGAGCTTCGGGAGCCTCGGCCTCCGGAGCGGCTTCGGCCGGCTGGGCCGGAGCCTCGTCCTTGCGGCGGGCGCGGGGCCGGCGGCGGCCCTTGGGCTTTTCCTCCGCCTCGGCCGGGACTTCGGGCGCGGGCTCGGCCGGGTCGACCGAAATCGGCTCGGGCGCATATTGGGGCTCGGCATCCCCGGGCACTTCGGCCACCGCGGGAGCCGATTCCTGCTCAGACGAACCGGGCTCGCTCTGCTCGCCCTCCTCGCCGTCCCTGCGGCGGCCGCCGCGGCGCCCGCGCCGCCGCCGCCGCTTGCGGCCGCGCTCCTCGCTCTCCTCGCGCTGCTCGCGATTCTCGCGATTTTCGGGACGCCGGGGCCGGGCTTCCTCTTCGCTCTCTTCGGCCTCCTCGTCTTCCTCGATTTCGTCGGCCAGCTCCTCGGCGAATTCCTCCTCGTCCAGCTCGGGCTCGACGATCCGCTCGACCCGGGGCCGGACCGCCGGCGGCGGGCCGAAGGATTCGACCGCCATCTTGGCGCCCTCGAACGTCTCCTCGATCAGGACCTCGATGACGACACCGTAACGCGATTCAATCTCGCCGATCTCGCCGCGCTTGCGGTTGAGCACGTAGACCGCCGCCTCGCGTCCGGCGCGAAGCACGATCCGGCTGCCGCGGCCGCGTCCGGCTTCCTCCTCGAGCATGCGGAGCGCCGAGAGGCCGGCAGACGACGCGGTGCGCATCAGGCAGGTGCCCTCGCAATGCGGGCAGTGGCGGGTCGAGGCTTCGAGCACGCCGGTGCGAAGGCGCTGGCGGCTCATCTCCATCAGCCCGAAGGAGGAGATGCGTCCGACCTGGATGCGGGCGCGATCGTTCTTCAGCGCCTCCTTCATCGCCTTCTCGACCTTGCGGATATGGCCGTTCGATTCCATGTCGATGAAGTCGATGACGACGAGCCCGGCCATGTCGCGCAGGCGAAGCTGGCGGGCGATCTCGTTGGCGGCCTCGATGTTGGTCGCGTAGGCGGTCTGCTCGATATTGTGCTCGCGCGTCGAGCGGCCCGAGTTGATGTCGATCGAGACCAGGGCCTCGGTCGGGTTGATCACCAGATAGCCGCCCGATTTCAACTGGACGACCGGCTGGTACATCGCCGCGAGCTGGTCCTCGGCGCCGTAGCGCTGGAACAAAGGCACCGTGTCGACATAATTCGCGACGCGCTTGACGTGGCTCGGCATCAGCAATTTCATGAAGGCCCGGGCGGCCTTGTAGCCGTCCTCGCCCTCGACGATCACCTCGTCGATGTCGCGATTGTAGATGTCGCGTATGGCGCGCTTGATGAGGTCGCTGTCGCCGTAGATCAGCGCCGGGGCGCTGCTCTTCAGCGTGCGCTCGCGAATCTCGTCCCAGAGGCGGGCGAGATAGTCGAAGTCGCGCTTGATCTCGGTCTTGGTGCGCGACAGGCCGGCGGTGCGGACGATGCAGCTCATCGAATTGGGCAGCGAGAGGTCCGACATGATCTGCTTGAGGCGCTTCCTGTCCGCGCCGTTGGAGATCTTGCGGCTGATGCCGCCGCCGTGGCTGGTGTTGGGCA
>JBEVDE010000237.1:0-4852 GCA_040514175.1 Allosphingosinicella sp.
AGGTCGGCGCCTGGGCGCCGATGGCGGAGTCGCTCGGCAGGGTGCGCGCGTAGATGTACGGCGTGAGCAGGGGATCGAAGCTGGGTTCCGCGGCGCCCGCCCCGGCCGTGAAGACATATTGGACGACGTCGCCCTGGCTCGCCGGCGCCACGTCGAACGAGGCGACCCCGTCGGCGCCGGTCGAAGCGGTGTCGACGAGGGTGGCGGTGTTGTCGGAATTCCAGACGTAGCGCGAAACCGTCACTCCGGCACCGGCGGGCGTGCCGAAGCTCAGCACCTGGAGGGTCGCCGGGACGGCGGCGGCGCCCTGGTTGAGATACATGTTCTGCTGGGTCCGGGGCGCCGCCCGGAGCACCTCCTCGGCAAGGAAGACGGCGCCGCCGGAGCGGACCTGGAGCGGCGCTTCCGCCGCCAGCGCCGCCGCTTCCGGGGTCAGGGCGAGCTCGACGATTCCCGACGTCGCGAGATAGGCGCAGCGGGCATATTGCGCATAGCCCAGGGTTCCGAGCACCTCGACGACGGTTGAGCCGTCGGGCGACATCGCGCACACCGAAAGGGTGCCGAGGTCCTGCTTGGTGAGCTGGGCGTCGACCTCGGTGACGCTGTTGCCAAGGTCGATCGCCAGCACGTCGCCGGTCACCCGGGCGAAGGCGGTTGCGACGACCTCGTTGGGCAGGGTCGCGAGCAGCGCCCGGTCGCCCGGCTCGCAGGCCGGCTCGCCCGAGCGCCACAGGCCGATCACCCCGACCAGCTCGCTCCGGGCCGGGTTGGGTTGGAAGCTGTCGGCCACATTGAGCTTGGCGACCAGCGCCTGGGCGTCGATCGAAAGCTGCCCGCCCGAATTGGTCCGGATCGTCGGATCGTCATAATAGATGGTCCGATAGGTGTTCCAGCGCACCGTCAGGCCGAGCACGTCGTCGTCGGCGAGCGCCTCGACCAGCGCCTGAAGCGCGGGCGAATCGTGCGGGTCGAGCTGAAGCCCGCAATCCTTGGGGATCGAGGTCTGCCAGATCGTCGAGGCGATCCCGGCCTTGACCGTGTTCCAGGTGTTGCGGTTGAAGTTGATGTAGCGCGACTGGGCCCGCCAGGTGCGCGGGCAGGTCACCCGATAGCCGCCGGCGATGCCGAACTGCATGGAATCGAAGAAGAGCTGGGACGTGAAGGTGCCGTAGGGCTCGGCGTCGACCAGCATGCCCAGGAAATTGGCGGGAGCGCCGACGAACGGGTCGGACGTGTCGAGGCCGCAGCCCGTATCGACGCCGGTGATCTCGGCGAGGAAGCTGGAGCGGTGGGTGCCGTGCGGGTTCCAGTTGGCGGGATCGACGAACTTGATCGCGCGCTGGCGGAAATTGGCGACGTTATCGCCCGAAGGCACGGGATCGGCCGTGTCCTCATTGTAGAATTGCGCATAATTGTTGGTGACGATCGGATCCCAGATCATCTGGCCGGTGAAGTAGATGCGGGGCGTTTCGAGGATGCTCATGCCGAAGCTCCCGAGCCGGTGGAGGTGTAGAGAAAGCTGGGCCCGGAGACGCTCCTGCCGTCGGCCAGCGGGATCTGGAGCGCGGCCGTCGCCGCCATGCGCAGCTCGAACATCTTCCTGACCGCCGCTCCGAGCTGGCCGGCCTCGCCCTGCACGGCGAGCTGGAGCGCGTCGATCATGCCGCTGTAGGCGGCGGTGCAGGCCGTCTGCGCCGCCTGAGCCGCCGCGCTGTCCTTCGAGAAATCGTGGCTGCCCGGATCCGGGATCGCCGGATAGGCGGCCGACCAGTCGACGCCGAGCGGCGCCGGCCCCCATTGATAGCCGGGATCCTCGGGGATCTTGGTCAGCACCTTGTCGTAGAAGATCTCGCCGAAGCGGTAATAATGGGCGAGCTCGTTCTGGAAATCGAGCGGGTCGTCCTTGGCGCCCTCGCCTTCCGAGACGATCTGCTGGATCGCGCTGTGGGCGTCGGCATAGCCGTTGACCGCGAACAGCTGGCCGGCGAAGAACTGATCGTCGGTGATCTGGTTGTTGCCGGCCTGCCAGTCGGTCGCCGGCAAGGTCGCCAGGAAGGCGTCGACCAAGGCGTAATATTGGCCGATGGTCATCGCTCCGCCCGGCGCCGCCCCGAGCAGCTCCACCATTTCGAAGGGCGGGACCTCCTCGGGCTCCTCGATCGCCATGCCCTGGGCCATGGCGTCGGGACCGAAAGGCAGCAGACGGATCGTCAGCGGGTCGCCGCCGGGCGGTCCGACGTCGCCGAGCGTGCAGGGATAGACCGGCGCGGCCAGCTTTGGCGTTCCGCCGAGCGCGTTGATGATGTTGCACACCAGGCAGAGGTGGATCATCTCCTGCACGACGATCATCTGGAGCCGGTCCATCGCGGCCGGGTTGGTCCCCGGCAGGATCGAGAATTTGGCGTAGAGATAGGGCGGCAGGGTCCCGAACTCGATGGCGGCCGCGATCTGGAGCATCGCGATCGCTTCGTCGACATTGCTCGGAGGAGTCGCCTGCAACCGGATCATCGTCAGTCCCCCGCTGATTGGACGCGCCACCATAGCTCAAGCCGGTGGAACGGGAAGCGGGCGCGGCGACAATTACGTCCGTTTCGAAGCAAAGCCCGCTTCCGCCGTTTTCGGCGCGCGCTATGGTCGCGCCTTCGGCAAGGGAGGCAAGCAATGCCCATCGCACGGACTTCGACTTCGCTTCTGGTACTGGCCCTGGCGCTGGCGGGCTGCGACCGCGCGGCGGCCCCCGGCAACGAGGCCGCAGCCGAGACCAACGGCGCCAGCTACGGCAACGACGTCTACGCCACCTACGGGGTCCACAACCCGGACGACGTAAGTCCCTGCCAGTCGCCCGATTGCAGCTATGCCGACCAGCCCGGCCGCCCCGCCGATCCGAGCTACCCGCCTTACTGGCAGTCGCGATGGACGATGTACACGGTCAGCGCCGGCTACGAGACCAATCCGCCGCCCTATAACGGCAAGCCCCCCGCGGGCACCACCTACGAAACCTCCTGGGGCGCGAGCTATTACGATTCGACCTGGCGCGGGAAGAGCGGCGAAGGCGCGATGATGGAGTTTTACGAGAAGCGCTGCCTTCCGATCTTCCCCTTCACCCCGAACAATTTCACCTGCGCGTTCATCTCATTGGGCGATACCGCTTACTTCCTCACCTTCCCGCAGGACCGGCCGAAGGGGATGCCGCCCGTCTGCCTGTTCTCGCCGCTCAACCACCCGCCCAGGAGGGACTTCATCAAGCATCTGCCCTGGTCCAAGGGCGACAGCGAGCGGCTCGGCCCGGGCGCCCAGGGCTATTCCTTCTGGATCAACGGCAATCCCGGGCCGGAGGCGGGGAAGATCATGCAGGTCGGCGCCAGCCCGGACGGCACCGAGAAGGGCTGGATCCTGTTCGGCTACGCCTTCGCCCCCGTGAACGGCAAGATGCAGCCGCAGAGCTTCTATTTCTCCGGCTTCCCGCTGAATCCGCCCCAGGCGCCGATCGTCAGCCAGAACTACACCGACTGGGCGCCGACCCAGCCGGACCCCGCCAAGACCTGGAACCTCGTCTCCGGCCTCGATCCCGCCAAGCTCCCGGCCTGCACGGTGATGAACGGCCCGACCAACGAGAAAGGCGCGCCTCTGAAGGCGATCGGCCAGCGCCCGCCGACCTGGTTCGACCTCGCCAAGATCCGCAAGCGAGGCTGAAAATTCCTCCCCCGGATTTCCGGGGGAGGGGGACCGCGCGAAGCGCGGTGGAGGGGTTCTTCGGTCTCGGCAAGGCCCCTCCACCAGGCTTCGCCTGGTCCCCCTCCCCTGCAAAGGCAGGGGAGGAATTTAGAAGCCCGCCGCCACCGTCGCCCGCACCACCCTTCCCGGCGCCGGAAACCCGACCGCGTCCTCGTATCGCTCCCCCGTCACGTTCCTCACCGCCGCGGTTACGCTGAACCGCCGCGACACCTGCCATCGCATCCCCAGATCGGCCTCGCCATGTCCGTCGGCCCGGACCAGCCCGGTCGGGATCGAGCTGTCGAAATAATCCGAGTTGAACCGGACCGCCGCATTGAGCTCCAACGCCTCCCTCGCCTGCCAGGCCGCCCGAAGCGAGCCCTGCCAGCGCGGCCGCCCCCTCAGCGGCGTCGGAGAGTCGAGTTCGAGCCAGCTCAGCGCTCCGTCCAGGCTGAGCGACCGGACCGGCCGCCACCGCCCCTCCAGCTCCGCCCCGCGGGCCCGGACCCGGTCGCGGTTGACGGTCGTGAAGGTCGCCGGATCGAAGTCGATCAGGTCCCTGAACCGATTTTCGAACAAAGTCAGCCGGACGGCGTCGCCGGAACGCCCGTCCAGCTCGACCCCGGCCTCGAGATTGCGGCTGCGCTCCGGGAGCAGGGCCGGGTTGCCGATCAGCGGATGCGCGAGCGCATAGAAGCTCGGCAGCTTGTAGCCCTCCCCCGCCCGAGCGAAGAGGGTCGGTCCATTCTCTACCGGTCGCCAGGACGCCGCCGCCCGCCCGGTCCACCGGTGTCCGCCGCCGGCGACGTCGTCGTAGCGCGCGGCGAGGTTGAAGCCGAGGCCTCCGCCTGGCCGAAGACTCCCCTCGGCGAACGCGCTTCGGGTGGTCCGGACCAGGTCGAAATTGACCGGCAGTGGGAAGCCGAAGTCGATCGTTCCGTCGCTTCGGCCGGATTCGCGAAGCCAGGCCGCGCCGGCGACGGCGACGAGCGGCCCTTGCCCCAGAGCCACGTCCGCGATCGCCTCGAAGCGCGTGAACAGGCTGTCGGCGGCAAGCGCTGGAGTTCCCTGCAGAGCGCCCGGGGCGATCGTCGGAGTGACGCTCCGGTCCTCCTGCCGCGACCAGGAGAGACTCAGC
>JBEVDE010000252.1:0-9606 GCA_040514175.1 Allosphingosinicella sp.
TCCTCGTCGCCGGGACCGCGACTTTTCGCGGCGGTCCCTCGAATTATGCGTCGAACATTGAAGATTTGCGGCGATGAGCCTGCTCGAGAAGATCGATCCGCCCGAATCCGGCGAGATCGAGCCGGGCAAGCGGCTGATCCGGGTCGGCGGCGGCCATGGCGCCTCGCTCGGCGAGCAATTGTCCTCGATGCTCCACCGCCTGTCCTGGCGAACCCCGTTCCACGCCTTGCGCCTGCGCGGCCGCCATCCGCTCAAGCTGCTCGCCGTGCCCAAGGACCCGGTCGCCGGCGACAAGCCCGCGGGCGAGGCGATCTTGCGCGGCCGTTTCCTGCGCCGCGGCGAGGCGTTCGCGGCCGAGACTCTCGATTTCAACGACCCGGCCCTGCCGGCCGACCTCTCCGATTATCTGCAGAGCTTCGAATGGCTTCGCGACCTCGCCGCCGCGGCGACCCGGGAGCGCGGCGCCAAGCCGGCCGAGAAGCTGGTCCAGAAGTGGCTCGCCGCGCATGCGGACAATGTGACCGAACGGGCCTGGCGGGCCGATTTGTGGGGCCGCCGGATCCTCTTCTGGACCGCTTATGCACCCTACATATTGTCGAGCCGCGACTCCGCCTACCGGGCGGTTCTCCTCAACACCCTGTCGCGTGGCGCCCGCCATCTCGACAAGGCGGCGGAGAAGGCGCGGCCGGGGCTGGCCCGGATCACCGCCTGGGCGGGCGTCATCGCCGCCGCGCTCGTCGTCCAGGGCGGACCCGCCCGCCTCGGCCGCGGCGAGGCGGGGCTGCTCCGGGCGCTCAACGCCTCGCTCCACGACGACGGCGGCCTCGTCAGCCGCTCGCCCGACGAGCAGCTGAGCCTGGTCGAGCTGCTCGCCCAGCTTCGCGCCGTTTATTATGCCGCCGACCGCGACATGCCCGAGGCGGTGACGGAGGCCCTTTCCGGCGCGGTGGGGGCGCTGCTCGGCGTCGTTCTGGGCGACGAGGCCCTGTCGAGCTGGCAAAGCGGCAACATGGCCTCGAAGCGGCGGATCGCCGCGGCCGTGGAAGGCAGCGGGGTCCGGGTCAGGCCGCTTCGCCAGCCGCGCGGCTGGGGCTATCAGCGGCTCGAATCGAAAAGCACGATCGTCCTGTTCGACGCGGCGCCGCCGCCGCCCACCCGCGCCTTCGCCGGCGGCTGCGCCTCGACCCTCGCCTTCGAGCTTTCGGAAGGGACGAACCGGCTGGTGGTGAATTGCGGCGGCCCCGGCGCCGCGGCGGGGGCGCTTCCGGCCGACCTCGTCCAGGCGCTGAGAAGCAGCG
This sequence comes from Allosphingosinicella sp., assembly GCA_040514175.1. Classification (GTDB taxonomy): domain Bacteria; phylum Pseudomonadota; class Alphaproteobacteria; order Sphingomonadales; family Sphingomonadaceae; genus Allosphingosinicella. The sequence continues at coordinate 1,299 of JBEVDE010000252.1, forward strand.
CGGCCCACTCGACGCTGACGCTCGGCGACCGCAATTCGACGGCGGTCCATGACGACGGCAGCCTCGGCAAGGGCGTCTCCCAGGTCGAGCTGGTGCGGGACGAAACCGCCGGAATCGTCATGGTCGAGGCGAGCCACGACGGCTATGTCCGGCGCTTCGGCCTGGTTCACCAGCGCCAGCTCACCCTCGCCGCCGACGGGCGCGAGCTTCGCGGCCAGGATCTGCTCATCGTCCAGGGCCGCCGCCGCCGCGCCGAGGCGATCCCCTATGCGGTTCGCTTCCACCTTCATCCGGACGTCGAGGCGGCGACGACGGCGGACGGCCAGGGCGCCCTGCTCCGGGTCCGCGGCCGCACCGTCTGGCAGTTCCGCTGCCGCGGCGGCCGGCTCGCCATCGAGGACAGCCTCTGGATCGACGGCGACGCTTTGCTTCGCGAGACGTCGCAGCTGGTCGTCGGCGGCGACAGCCCCGTCGACGGCACCGCCATCGCCTGGATCTTCCGCCGCGCGGGCTAGGAGTCAGTTTTGAGCGACGAAGTGAAAATGAGCCGGGCGTTGCTCTCGGTGTCGGACAAGACCGGTCTGGTCGAGCTCGCCAAGGCCCTCGCCCGGAACGGCGTCGAGCTGATCTCCACCGGCGGCACCGCCAAAGCGCTGCGCGAGGCCGGGCTCGAGGTGAAGGACGTCTCCGACCTCACCGGCTTTCCCGAGATGATGGACGGGCGGGTCAAGACTTTGCATCCTAAAGTCCATGGCGGCCTCCTCGCCGTTCGCGACGACCCGGAGCACGCCGCCGCGATGGCGGAGCATGGCATCGGCGCGATCGACCTGGTCGTCGTCAATCTCTACCCGTTCGCCGAGACCGTGGCGCGCGGCTCCGGCCGGGATGAGGTCATCGAGAATATCGACATCGGCGGCCCGTCGATGGTGCGCTCGGCCGCCAAGAACCATCGATTCGTGGCGATCTGCGTCGATCCCGGCGACTATCCTCAACTTGTCGCCACCCTGGACGAGACTGGCGGCACGACGTCATCGGAATTCCGCAAGTATCTGGCGGCCAAGGCCTTTGCCGCGACCGCGGCTTATGATTCGGCGATCGCCCAATGGTTCGCCTTCGCCGATCAGAGCCGAATGTTCCCCGACACTTTGCCACTCACCCTGAGCCGCGGGCGGGAGCTTCGCTACGGCGAGAATCCCCACCAGAAAGCGGCGCTCTACCTCCCGAGCGGCCCGCACGGCCGAGGCATCGCCCAGGCCGAGCAGGTCCAGGGCAAGGATCTCAGCTACAACAATTACAACGACGCCGACGCCGCGCTCGAACTGGTCTCCGAATTCCGCGACTCCGGCCCCGCCTGCGTCATCGTCAAGCATGCCAATCCCTGCGGAGTCGCCGTCGGCGCCAGCCTGACGCAGGCCTATGAAGCGGCTTTCGCCTGCGACAGCGTTTCCGCCTTCGGCGGAATCATCGCCGTCAATCGTCCGATCGACGAGGCCGCGGCCGAGGCGATGACCCAGATCTTCACCGAGGTCGTGATCGCGCCCGATGCCGACGAGGCGGCGCGCGCCGTCTTCGCGCGCAAGAAGAATTTGCGGCTGCTTCTGACCCGGGACGATTTGCCAGATCCCACCCGGCGCGGACTGACCCTGAAATCGATCACCGGCGGCTACCTGCTCCAGTCGCGCGACCATGGCCGGGTCGGACCGGACGATCTCAAGGTGGTGACCCGGCGCCCGCCGACCGAGCGGGAGCTGGCCGATTGCCTGTTCGCCTGGACGGTGGCCAAGCACGTCAAGTCCAACGCCATCGTCTACGCCAGGGACGGCGCAACCGCCGGCATCGGCGCCGGCCAGATGAACCGTCTCGAATCCGCCCGGATCGCCGCCTGGAAGGCCCGCGACGCGGCCCAGAAAGCGGGCTGGCCGGAGCCGAGGACCTCGGGCTCGGCGGTCGCCTCCGACGCCTTCTTCCCGTTCGCCGACGGCCTTCTCGCCGCGGTCGAGGCGGGGGCGACAGCGGTGATCCAGCCCGGCGGCTCGATCCGCGACGACGAGGTGATCGCCGCCGCCGACGAGGCGGGCCTCGCCATGGTCTTCACGGGAATGCGCCACTTCCGCCATTAGGCGGGCGGCGGCGCGGCCCCGGGCGGGGTGACTCCGGGCGGCGGCGGAAGCTCGGGCGCCTCATTCTTCTTCATCCGGAAGAGCACCCGGTCGTCATGGGTGAAGCCCTTCCACCAGACGACGATTCCGAACGTGGCGAGGATGGCCGGGATTCCGAACGCCAGCTCGACCCATTCGAGCGATTGCGGAAGCATCGTGAACATCTGGCCGACGAGCACAGCCGCCGCCGCCGCCCAGACCAGCGGCCAGCGCCAGCCCTGCACCGGCGCGTCGAGCAGCCGGCAGAGCAGTCTCGCCTTGAGGACCGAGGCCAGGCCGAGCGCCAGCATCAGCGCCGCCGCCGCGCTCGCCGCCTGATAGGCCTGGACGCTTTCGGGCCGGAGCGGAAGCAGCCTGACCCCCTGGATGAAGAGGATGGTCAGCGCCGCCTGGACGGCGATCATCAGCGCCGAGATCATCAGATTGCGGTGCCGAGCGACATAGACGAGAGCGGCTTCGGAAACCGCCGCGGTGGCCGCGACGACCTCGGCGGCGAGCAGGAAGGCCAAAGCCGCGGTGCCGCCGACGAACGCTGCGCCGACCATGCCCATCACCGCTTCGCCCGGGATGCCGAGGGCGAGCGCGATCCCGGCCTGGGCGGCGATCACCCAGAAACCGACCTGCCGGACCTGCTTCGCCACCGCCCTTTTGTCCCCCTCGGCCAGCTTCTGGGTGATGACCGGGGCGAGGATCGGGTCGAAGCTGGTCTTCAGCTTCTGGGGAAGCGAGGCGACCTGCTGGCCGACATAATAGACCCCCACCCAATAAGGCGCGACGAAAAGGCCGAGGATGGCGATGTCGAGCCGTCGCGAGCCCCATTCGATGGCGTCGGCGGCGGCGAGCGGGATGTTCTGGCGGGCGACGGAGAGGAGCTGGGCCGGGTTCGGCCGCCAGTGCGGCGGAAGGCCGTAGCTTCGGTAGAGCGGCCATAACGACGCCACCAGCCCGGCGGTCACCGAGATCACATAGGCGATGATCAGCCCGTCGCGCGAGCGGGTGCCGTCCTCGGCGGCCGGGAAGATCAGGACGCAGGCGCCGGCGGCGATGCTGATCGTCCACGGCTCGACGATCGCGCGGGCGCGGACCGTCGCGCCGATGTCGTGGCGATAGGCCAAGGCGGCGAGGGCGATGTCGGCGCCGGCGATTCCGAAGATCACCATCGGCAGCAGCCAGTCGGCGCCGTGGATCCCGCCGGCCGGGAACATGGCCTGGGGGAAGAGCATCAGGATCGTGGTGAAGAAAGCCGAGGCGATGAAGGCGGCGAGGATCGCGTCGGTGACCACGCAGCTGTGCGGCTGGTCGGTCGTCGAGAGCTGCTGGGCGAGGCCGCGCTTGAGGCCGAGCGTCGCCAGCTGCGCCGCGAACTCCATGACGATGACGGCATAAGCGAAGGCGCCGAGAGCCTGCGGGCCGTAGAGCCGGCCGGCGATGAACAGAAAGGGCAGGCGGGCGGCGAGCCGGATCAGGAAGCCGAAGAAGTTGGTCCTCCCGCCCTTGGCGAGGGCGGCGATGTCGTCGCCGCCCGCGGGCGGAGCCGGGCTCAATGCGCGGCGCCCCAGTTCGGCCCGGCGCCGATATCGACTCCGAGCGGGACGCTGAGGGTGATCGCGGGCTCCGCCGCCCGCTCCATGACCCGGCGGATGACGGCGCCGGCCGCCTCGGCCTGGTCTTCCGGCGCCTCGAAGACGAGCTCGTCATGGACCTGCATCAGCATCCGCACCGAGCCCAGCCCCTCGCGCTCGAGCGCCGGGCACATGCGCACCATCGCCCGCTTGATGATGTCCGCGCTGGTGCCCTGGATCGGCGCGTTGACCGCGGCCCGCTCGGCGCCCTGGCGCTCGTGCTGGGTCTTGCTCCGGATCATCGGGAAGTGGGTCTTGCGGCCGAACAGGGTGGTGGTGAAGCCGGTTTCGCGCACCCCCTCCAGAGTGGCGTGGATATAGTCGCGGATCCCCGGGAAACGCTCGAAATAGCGGTCGATCATCGCCTGCGCCTCCTCGGCGGTGATCGACAGGCGTCCCGCGAGACCCCAGCGGGAAATGCCGTAGAGAATAGCGAAGTTGATCGTCTTGGCGCTTGCGCGGGTGTCGCGATTGACCTCGCCGAACAGCTCCTGGGCGGTCAGGCTGTGAATGTCCGCGCCCTCGGCGAAGGCGGCCTTGAGTTGCGGCACGTCGGCCATGTGGGCGGCGAGGCGAAGCTCGATCTGGCTGTAGTCGGCGGCGAGCATGACATAGCCCGGCTCGGCGACGAAGGCGTCGCGGATGCGTCGGCCGATTTCGGTGCGGATCGGGATGTTCTGGAGATTGGGGTCGGTCGAGGAGAGCCGCCCGGTCTGCGCGCCCGACAGCGAGTAACTGGTATGGACCCGGCCGGTCTCCTTGTTGATCTGCTGCTGGAGCGCATCGGTATAGGTCGACTTGAGCTTCGAGAGCTGGCGCCATTCGAGCACGAGGCTGGCGATCGGCACGCCGTCGCGCGACAATCGCTCGAGCTCGTTGACGTCGGTCGACCAGGTGCCGGACTTGCCCTTGCGCCCGCCCTTCAGCCCCATCTTTCCGAACAGCACCTCGCCCAATTGCTGGGGGCTGCCGATGGTGAACTGGCAGCCGGCCTCGCCGCAGACCTTCTCCTCCAGCAGGGCGATCTGCGCCTGGAACTCCTGGCTGAGCTTGTTCAGCTCTTCACGGTCGACCTTGACTCCTTCGCGCTCCATCCGCGCCACGACCGGCACGAGCGGCCGGTCGACCATCTCGTAGATGCGGGCGACCCGCTCATGCGGAAGGCGGGTCTTGAAGCGGGTCCAGAGGCGGAGCGTGACGTCCGCATCCTCGGCGGCATATTCGGTCGCCCGGTCGAGCGGGACCTGGTTGAACTTGATCTGCTTCTGCCCCGATCCGCAGACGTCCTTAAAGGCGATGCAATCGTGGTCGAGATGCTTCTTCGCCAGATCGTCCATCGAATGGCTGTTGAGGCCGCCGGCGTCGAGGTTGAAGCTCATCACCAGGGAGTCGTCGACCGGCGCGACCTTGATCCCACGGCGGTCGAAGACGATCCAGTCGAACTTGAAATTATGGCCGACCTTGAGGATCGCGGGATCCTCGAGCAGCGGCTTCAGCTTCGCCAGAGCGATCTCGGCCGGGATCTGCTCGGGACGCTCCGACAGCAGATCGTGGCCGCCATGCTCGAGCGGCACGTAGCAGGCCTTGCCGCATTCGGTGGCGAGGCTGATTCCGACCAGCTTGGCGGTGACGCAATCGTAGCCGTCGGTTTCGGTGTCGACCGCGACGAGGCCGTTGCGCGTGGCCTCCGCGATCCAGGAGTCGAGCTCCGCTTCGTCGGTGATGGTGACATAGGCCGAGCGGTCGATCTTCGGCTCGGGCCGGACCTCGCGCTGGGTTGGGGCGGCGCTCGGCGCCGGCGCGGCCTGGCCCTGAGCGCCCAGCCGGGTGAGCAGGGTGCGAAAGCCGTGATGCTCGAGAAACTCGCGAAGCGGCTCCTCGGGAATCCCCTTGAGCGCGAGACCGTCGAGCGGCTCGGGCAGCGGCGCATCGCAGATCAGGCGGACGAGCTCGCGCGACAGCCGGGCCTTGTCCTCATGCTCGATCAGATTGTCGCGCATCTTCGAAGGCTTCATCGCCGGCGCCGCGGCGAGCACCGAATCGAGGTCGCCAAATTCGTTGATCAGCTTCGACGCCGTCTTGGGACCGATGCCGGGGACCCCGGGCACATTGTCGACGCTGTCGCCCATTAGAGCGAGGACGTCGCCCAGCTTCTCCGGCGGGACTCCGAACTTCTCGACCACCTGCTCGCGGCCGAAGCGCCGGTCCCGCATCGTGTCGAGCATGTCGACGCCGGGCTCGATGAGCTGCATCAGATCCTTGTCGGAGGAGACGATGGTGACGTCCCACCCCTGCTCGCGGGCGGCCTTGACGTAGCAGGCGATAATGTCGTCCGCCTCGAGCCCCTCCTCTTCGATGCAGGGAATGGAAAAGGCCCGGGTCGCGTCGCGGATCAGCGGAAATTGCGGCACCAGCTCGGGCGGCGCCGGCGGCCGGTTCGCCTTATACTGGTCGTACATCTGGTTGCGGAACGTGCTCTCCGAGGCGTCGAGGATGACCGCGAGATGGGTCGGCCCGTCCTCCTTCTCGAGGCTTCCGGCGAGCTTCCAGAGCATCGCGGCATAGCCGTAGACCGCCCCGACGTTGAGCCCGAACTTGTTGGTCAGCGGGGGCAAAACGTGGAAGGCGCGGAAGATGTAGCTCGATCCGTCGACGAGGTAGAGATGGGGCATGGCGAGCGGTCTAGCGCAGCAGAGCCCGCCCGTCATCCCGGCGAAGGCCTGGATCCTTGAACAGGGATTGCGTCAAACCGCACTGGCGGTGCTCATGGATTTTCCGGCTTCCGCCGGAATGACGATGGTAGCGATTCTACGGTCTGGGATTCGTTAACCACGCCATATTAGCCTGCACCCCATGAGTCGCTGGCCTTTTCTCCCTGTCGCTGCCGTCGCTGCCGTCGCTGCCCTGCTCGCCGCGCCCGCCGCCGCCGCCCTGTTCAAGCCGACCCGTATCTCCGTCGTGACCCGAGGCAGCGGTCCGGACGTGATCCTCATCCCCGGCCTCTCCGCCTCGCGCGGGATCTGGAACGGCACCGTCGCCGCCATTCCGGGCTATCGCTATCATCTCGTCCAGGTCGCCGGCTTCGCGGGAACGGCGGCGGCCGGCAATGGGTCGGGACGGGTCGCCGGCCCGGTCGCCGACGAGATCGCCGCCTATATCGCCGCCAACCGGCTCGACCGGCCGGCGGTCGTCGGCCATTCGATGGGCGGCTCGATCGCAATGATGCTCGGCGCCCGCCATCCGGAGGCCGCCGGACGGATCATGGTCGTCGACATGCTGCCGTCCCCGGCGCGGCCCTTCGGAGTCCCGGCCGCGGCGGTGGAGCCGCTGGCGAAGCTGATCGGCTCCGAGATGGCCGGGGCCGACCGGCTTCGCCGCGACCTCAAGTCGCTGGTCGGACGGTTCGGCAATTCCGACTGGCTGGAGAGCCGGAGCGACGCCGGAGTCGTCGGGCGCGCGCTCGAGGAGCTGCTTTCGACGGATCTTCGCCCCGCATTGCCCTACATCCAGGCGCCTCTCACCGTGGTCTACGCCTGCTCGGCGAGGCTCAGCTACACCTGCGGTCCGGTGAGCCGCGCCTACGCCTCCGCTTATGCGGTCCGGCCCGCAACCCGGCTGGTGCGGATCGACCGGAGCGGCCACACCATCATGTGGGACCAGCCCGACGCCTTCCGGTCGGCGCTGCGCGCCTTCCTCGCCGGCCGCTAGCGAGTAAGGCGATGTTCAACCCGGCGGCGTTACGGGCGGCGCCATGAAAGGACCGATCCTCCTCGCCGCCGCCCTGGGCCTCGCCGGCCTCGCCGCTGCGGCGGCCGCGCCCGCGCCTTCCGCTCCGGCGGTGAGGCCGTTCGCCCCCACCCGCTTCTCGGTGGTGGTGCAGGGGACCGGACCCGACGTCATCCTCATCCCCGGCCTCACCGGCTCGCGCGACGTCTGGAAAGGGACGGTCGCGGCGGTGCCGGGCTATCGCTACCATCTCGTCCAGGTCGCGGGTTTCGCCAACACGCCCGCGCGCGGCAACGCCAGAGGCAATGTCGTGGGGCCGCTTGCCGAGGAGGTCGCCCGCTACATCCACGCCCGGGGCCTTCGCCGGCCGGCGATCGTCGGCCATTCGATGGGCGGAACCGTGGCGATGATGGTCGCCGCCCGGCACCCGTCGCTGCCCGGAAAGGTGATGGTCATCGACATGCTGCCCCAGCCCGCCGGAATCGTCGGCGGCGACGCCGCCGGAATGCGCGGCCTCGCCGACGGCCTGCGCGACCTCAGCACGACTCCGGGCGGCCGGCGGCTGGTCGAATCGGCGATCAGGCTGTTCGGCAATCCGGAAAGCGGCGCGGATCCGGACGTCACCGCCCGGGCCACCCACGAGCTCGCGCTGACCGATCTGACCGCCGAGCTGCCGCGAATCGCGGCGCCGCTGACCGTCGTCTACGCCAGCCTCGACCCGAGCCGCCGCGCCGCCGACGACGGCCGCTACCGCGCCGCTTATGCGCGCAAGCGCGGCGCGAAGCTGATCCGGATCGACGA
>JBEVDE010000289.1:0-6446 GCA_040514175.1 Allosphingosinicella sp.
CAACGGGCGGCTCTATAATACGGCGGTGGTCATCGCGCGCGGTCGCATCCTCGGCGTCGTGCCTAAGAGCTTCCTGCCCAATTACCGCGAATATTATGAGAAACGCTGGTTCGCCGCCGGCGCAGGCCTCACCCGGCTGGAGATAGCGGTCGCGGGCGAAACCGCGCCGTTCGGCACCGATCTGCTGTTCGCGGCGCAAGACCTCGCCGACTTCATCTTCCACGTCGAAATATGCGAGGATTATTGGGCGCCGCAGCCGCCCTCCACCCTGGGCGCGCTCGCCGGGGCGCTGATCCTGTGCAACCTCAGCGCGTCGAACATCACCATCGGCAAGGCGGACGAGCGCAAATTGCTGTGCGCGTCGCAGTCGAGCCGCTGCTGCGCGGCCTATGTCTACGCCGCTTCCGGGCCCGGCGAGAGCACCACCGATCTCGCCTGGGACGGCCAGGCCTCGATCTACGAGCTTGGCGAATTGCTCTGCGATTCGAGCCGCTTCGACCCCGAGCCCGAGCTTTGCGTCGCCGATATCGACGCCCAGCGCCTCCGCCTCGAGCGGATGCGCATGCCGACCTTCAACGACAATGCCGCCGCCGCCGGGCACCCCGAGAAGACCGCCCGCCGGATCCATTTCGAGCATCAGCCGAGCTTCGCCGACATCGGCTTCCGGCGCCGCTTCCGCCGCTTTCCCTATGTCCCCAACCGGCCCGAGCAACTCGATTCCGACTGCTACGAGGCGTTCAACATCCAGGTCCAGGGCCTGGCGCGCCGCTTCCAGGCGACGAGCGGAAGCCATTTCGTCATCGGCGTCTCGGGCGGGCTCGATTCGACCCACGCCCTGATCGTCGCCGCCAAGACCTGCGATTTCCTCAAGCTGCCGCGGACCGCCATCCTCGGCTTCACCCTGCCCGGCTTCGCCACCGGCGAGGCCACCAAGAGCAACGCCTGGGCGCTGATGAAGGCGCTCGGGATCGCCGGCGAGGAGATCGACATCCGGCCGGCGGCGATGCAGATGCTGAAGGACATGGGCCACCCCTTCGCTTCGGGGGAAAAGGTCTACGACATCGCCTTCGAGAACGTTCAGGCGGGGCTTCGCACCGACTATCTCTTCCGCCTCGCCAACCAGCGCCAGGGCTTCGTCCTCGGCACCGGCAATCTGTCGGAGGTCGCGCTCGGCTGGTCGACCTATGGGGTCGGCGACCATATGAGCCATTACGGGGTCAATGCCGGGGTCCCCAAGACCCTGATCCAATATCTGATCCGCTGGGCGGTCAAGACCGGGCAGTTCGACGCCGAGACCAACCGCGTCCTCGAGGCGATCCTGGCGACGAAGATCTCGCCAGAGCTGATCCCGGCCGACGACAAAGGCGAGATGCAGTCGACCGAGGGCACGATCGGGCCCTACGAGCTTCACGATTTCTTCCTCTTCCACATCCTTCGCTCGGGCCAGCCGCCGTCGAAGGTCGCCTTCCTCGCCTGGCAGGCCTGGCGCGACGTTGGCGAAGGGCATTGGCCGATCGGCTTTCCCGACGCGCTGAAGCGCGCCTACGACCTGCCGGCGATCCGCAAATGGCTTGAGGTCTTCCTCTACCGCTTCTTCCAGATCAGCCAGTTCAAGCGCACCGCCATCCCCAATTCGCCCAAGGTCTCGGCGGGCGGAGCCTTGTCGCCGCGGGGAGACTGGCGGGCGCCGTCCGACGGCAATGCGAAGCCGTGGCTGGACGAGCTCAAGGCGGCTTTCGACGACTAGGTCGTATCGACATTCCGCCTGAGGTCGGTCCCGTACAATTCCTCCCCCGGATTCCCGGGGGAGGGGGACCGCGCGAAGCGCGGTGGAGGGGTTCTTTCAAACTCTGCAAGGCCCCTCCACCATGCTTCGCATGGTCCCCCTCCCCTGCAAATGCAGGGGAGGATTTAAGAAGGCCAGGCGTTCTGAATGTCGATTCAGCCTAGGGCGAAGCAGGCTGTGCCCGTCATCCCGGACTTGATCCGGGATCCATGAACACGGGTCCGCGAAGTCCTCACCGCCGTGGTCATGATTTCCGGCTTTCGCCGGAATGACGGGATGTGTGAAATGTACCGGTCACGAAACGATCCAGCTTAGTCCTGACCTAAATCAATACGATTCATGCTGCACTGCGGGAACTTCACGCCCGAGACGGGCGTTCTACGGAAGTCTTTCAATCCATTAAGGTATATTTGCGTTGATCAGCCTCTCCACCGCTTCGACGCTGGGGCGGAGCCGCTTCGCCCGGCCCGTCACCGACCAGACCCTCATCTGCTTTTCCCACCTGCGGTGGAATTTCGTTTTCCAGCGGCCCCAGCATCTGATGAGCCGGTTCGCCGGGGCGGGAAGGGTGATCTTCTGGGAGGAGCCCGAGGCGGCGCTTCCCGAGATGGAGCCGGCGCTGGGCGTCAGGACCTGCGCCGAGACCGGTGTGATCGTGGTCACTCCTTCGCTTCCCGAAACGCTCTCCGCCGATGAACGCGAGACCGTCCTGAAGTCGCTCCTCGATTCCTATCTGGCCGGCGAGGAAGGGCCGTTCGTCCGCTGGTATTACACGCCGATGATGCTGCCCTTCTCGAGGCACATCGAGTCGGCCTGCACCGTCTACGACTGCATGGACGAGCTCGCCAATTTCCGCTTCGCTCCCGCCGAGCTGCTCGGCCTCGAGCGCGAGCTGCTGGCGAGCGCCGACGTGGTCTTCACCGGGGGCTACAGCCTCTACGAGGCGAAGAAGGAGCTCCACCCCAACATCCACCCTTTCCCCTCCAGCGTCGACCGCGCTCATTTCGGCGAGGCCCGGGCGATGGACGCGGTGCCGGACGACCAGGGCTCGCTGCCGGGGCCGCGCTTCGGCTTCTACGGCGTGATCGACGAGAGGATGGACCTGGAGATGGTCGCGGCGGTCGCCGACGCCCATCCGGAATGGTCGATCATGATGGTCGGCCCGGTGGTCAAGATCGACCCGGCCGACCTGCCGCACCGCGCCAACATCCATTATCTCGGCAACAAGAAATATGAGGAGCTGCCGGCCTATCTCGGCGGCTGGGACGTCGCCCTGATGCCCTTCGCGATCAACGATTCGACGAAGTTCATCTCGCCGACCAAGACCCCCGAATATCTCGCCGGCGGCCGGCCGGTGGTGTCGACCCCGATCACCGACGTCATCCGCCATTATGGCGACCTCGAATCGGTGTTCATCGCCGACGGCGCGGAGGCCTTCATCAAAGGCTGCGAGGCGGCGCTCGCCCTCGTCCGCTCGGGCGATTCGTGGCTGAACGAGGTCGATCTCAAGCTCGCCAATCTGAGCTGGGACATCACCTACGCCCGCATGGCCGGCCTGGTCCACGAGGCGATCGCGGTGCCCGTCGCCGGTCCCAACATCGTCAAGTCGGCGGCGAAGAAGGCCTATGACTATCTCGTCGTCGGCGCCGGCTTCGCCGGCTCGGTGATCGCCGAGCGGCTCGCCAGCCAGCACGACGCGCGCGTGCTCGTCGTCGACCGGCGCCCCCATGTCGGCGGCAACGCCTACGACCATCTCGACGAGGCGGGCGTGCTCATCCACCAATATGGGCCGCACATCTTCCACACCAATTCGGACGAGATCGTCGACTATCTTTCGGAATTCACCGAGTGGCGGCCCTACGAGCACAAGGTGCTCGCCGAGGTGCGCGGCCAGCTGGTGCCGATCCCGATCAACCGGACCACCCTCAACCTGCTGTTCGGGCTCGAGCTCGAGACCGACGAGGAGGCCGCCGCCTATCTCGCCTCCCGCGCCGAGACGGTCGAGGAGATCAGGACGTCGGAGGACGTGGTGATCAACGCGGTCGGGCGCGAACTCTACGAGCTTTTCTTCCAGGGCTATACGCGCAAGCAATGGGGCATCGATCCCAGCGGGCTCGACAAAGCGGTGACGGCGCGGATCCCGACCCGGACCAACACCGACGACCGCTATTTCGGCGACAAGCACCAGATCATGCCGCGCGACGGCTATACCGCCATGTTCAACCGGATGCTCGACCATCCCAACATCGATGTGCTGCTGTCGACCGACTATCAGGACATCGTCGACGAGATCGACGCGGGCCATCTGGTCTTCACCGGGCCGATCGACGAATATTTCGGCTTCCGGTTCGGCAAGCTCCCCTACCGGAGCCTGCGCTTCGACCATAAGATCGTCGACCAGGGCCAGTATCAGCCGGTGGCGGTGGTAAACTATCCCGACCCGCAGGTGCCCTACACGAGGATCACCGAATATAAGCATCTGACCGGTCAGAGCCACGCCAGGACCAGCATCACCTACGAATATCCGTCGGCGGAGGGCGATCCTTATTATCCGATCCCGCGGCCGGAGAATCAGGCGCTGTTCAAGCGATACGAGGCGCTCGCCGATTCGACCCCGGGGGTCACGTTCGTCGGCCGCCTCGCGACCTACCGCTATTACAATATGGACCAGGTCGTCGGCCAGGCGCTGACCGCCTTCCGCCGCCTCGACTCCGCCCGCCACGCCGAAGCCGGCGGCAGCCGCGGTTCGCTCTGGACCGAAGCGGCGGAGTAGCCCCAAATTCCTCCCCGAGATTTCTCGGGGAGGGGGACCGCGCGAAGCGCGGTGGAGGGGTTCTTTGGCGTCTGAAAGGGCCCCTCCACCATGCTTCGCATGGTCCCCCTCCCCCGGAAATCCGGGGGAGGATTTTGCTTACTCAGCCGCGACCGCCGTCACTTCCTCGACCTCGACCGACCTCAGGAACTCCTCGCGCGCCGAGTCGAAGCTCCGCAGCATGATCCCGCGCCGGCTGGTCAGCGCCGTGCTCAGATCCTCGGGCCCGTCCTCCGCCACAACCAGCGCCTGATCGTAGCCCGCCCCGTCGGCGACCTGCTTCGCGAACTCGAACCAGCTGACGTCCCCGTCATTGGCGAGGTGCCAGAGCCCGGTCTCGCCGTCGATGAGCAAGTCGAGCGTCGCATGGCACAGGTCCGGAACGAAGGTCGGCGAGACCCGGGTGCGCGAGCAGGCGCGGACCGTCTCGCCGCGCGCCAGGGCGCTGAGCGTGCGCCAGGCGAAATTGTAGCGGTCCCAGGGCCCGAAAAAGGCGCTGGTGCGGATGATCAAAGGCTTGCCGCCGGCGGCGAGCACGCGGCGCTCGGCCTCGGCCTTGCTTCGGCCGTAGACGGTCGCCGGCCGGGGCTCGTCCCCTTCATGATAGCGGCGGCCGAGGCGGCCGTCGAAGACCAGGTCGGAGGAGAAGGTGACCAGCGGCGCTCCGGCCGCCGCGCAGGCCCCGGCGAGTGCCGCCGCGCCGCCGGCATTGGCGGCCATGCAGGTCTCGACCTCCCATTCGGCGTCGGCGACCCGGACGACGCCGGCGGCGTTGATCACCGCCCAGGGCGCGTGGCGCTCCAGCGCCCGGGCGATCGACGCGGGGTCGCCCAGATCGAGCTCGCCGCGCGCGGTCAGGTGGAAGGGCAGCGCCCGTTCCCCGCAGAGCCGGGCGAAGGCGCCGCCGAGCGTTCCGGTGGCGCCGGTGATCAGAAGCTTGCGGCCGCCCGCGGGCGGCCTGTCGCAGCGGCCGCTCCAGGGATAGAGGCGCGGCGGGCGGCGCCACCAGCCCGGGGAATCGAGCGCCGGATGGTCGAAAGCCTCGCCCGCGGCATAGGCCCGGGCGGCCCGGGCGACCGCCGTCGGGCGGGGCGTGCCGCCACGCACGTCGAACGCGCCGGTGTCGTAATGGCCGACCCGCTGCGAGAGCAGGAAGCGCCAGTCGACATTGCCGAACAGCGACCAGAGCGTCACCGCGCGCAGGTCCATGCCCTCGCCGCGCAGCCGTGCCGCCGTCTCCCAGGCCTCGGCGAACCAGCGCAATTGCTCGTCGCGATGGCAGCCGTGGTGGATTTCGGTGATCGCGATCGGGATGGCGTAGCGCGCCCAGGCCTCCCGCAATCGGGGCTCCAGGCCCGTCTCCGGCTCGAGCCGCTTCACCCGCACCGCCTCGGCGTCGACATAGGTGTCGCGGCCGTTCCCGCCCGGCTGAAGCCAGGGGTAGAGATGGGGGCGATGGTCGAGGAACCGCTCGCTGGTCAGATAATGGTTTATGCCGAGCAGGTCCGGGCGGGCCTCGCCGCCCGCGAAACGCTCGATCTCTCCGCTCCCGATGCCGGCGTCGAGCAGCCTGCCGTGCCAAGGGTGCCGGGAGTCGACCCGGCCGTCGAGCAGGTCGAGGCTGAGCCAGCGCCGTTCGTTCTCATGCGCCGCCTGGCGGAGCAGCGGGCCGGTGGCGAAGGTCTTGCCGAGATCCTCGGTCTGGAGGAGCCTGGCGCCCGGAATCGCCCCGCGGATCGCCCGCATCGCCTCCAGCGTGGCCGCGCACTCGTTGACGAGGGCGCGAAGGAAGGTCGGATAGTCGCGGCCGTGCGGATACCAATGGCCGTAGAGGCCGGAGAAGCGCGC
>JBEVDE010000336.1:0-6805 GCA_040514175.1 Allosphingosinicella sp.
GAAGAGGGCCGTCCGAAATGCCGCACGCCCAGGTTCCTGGGCCTCGACGAGGACGACTGGTTCCTCGCCGTCAACGCCGTCTCGGACACCGTCGTCGAGCCGCGCACCTTCCCCATCCCGGTCGGCATCCAGACCAGCGCGAACCCCGGCAGCAACGACGTCTTCGGCCGCAACTCAAGCCTCGTTCTCTCCCAGACCTTCATCGCCGGCGCCGCGCTCATCAAGGGCTCGACCGCCTACATGCCGCCGCATATCGAATACCGCCTGACGCTCGCGCTCAACGTCAATTACGTCGATGTCGCCGAGCGGCGGGTGCTGTTCGTCGAGCCGAGCAAGGGCACGAGCCGGTTCGACTATGCGCTCGGCGTCCAGGAGCTGTTCGTCGACTATCATTTGCGCAACGTCTCCGACCGCTACGATTTCGACAGCGTCCGGGTCGGAATCCAGCCCTTCCAGCTCGATTTCCGGGGCTTCCTGTTCAACGACCAGCAGCTCGGCCTCCGGCTGTTCGGCAATCGCGACAACAATCGCTTTCAATATAATCTGATGGCCATCTGGAGGCTGGAGAAAGACACCAACAGCGGCCTCAACAATATCCTCCAGTCCCCCCGCAAGGACTGGGTCCTCCACGCCAATTTCTACCGCCAGGATTTTCCGTTCGTCGGCCTGACCAGCCAGGCCAGCCTCACCCTGAACGTCAATCGCGAGCGCGGCGATCTCGAGGTCGACGACAACGGCTTCCCGGTGCGGCCGGCGCTGATCGGCAATCTGCGCGCCCGCAATTACGAGGTCGCCTATCTGGGCTACAGCGCCGACGGGCGGATCGGCCGGATAAACCTTTCCGCCTCCGCCTACGGCGCCTTCGGCTGGGACCGGAACAACATCTTCACCGGCGAGACCGGCAAGATCCGAAGCTTCTTCCTCGCCGCCGAGCCGAGCTACGATCTGAACTGGATGCGCCTGCGCGGCGCCCTCCTCTTCGCCAGCGGCGACGGCGAGCCGTTCGACGACAAGGAAGGCGGCTTCGACGCCATCTTCGAGAATCCGATCTTCGCCGGGGCGGACACCAGCTACTGGATCCGCCAGACCATTCCCTTCGCCGGCGGCGGCCGCGCCGTGTCGATCAACGGCCGCAACGGCATCTTGAATTCGCTGCGCTCGTCCAAGGAGCAGGGCCAGTCCAACTTCAACAATCCCGGCACCATGTTGCTCGGCGCCGGCGCCGATTTCGACCTCACGCCGCAATGGCGGCTGAGCGGCAACCTCAACCACCTCTGGTTCCACAAGACGGCGGTTCTGCAGGCCCTGCGCAACGAAGGCTCGATCCCGCGCGACATCGGCTGGGACGTCTCCGCCGCGGCCATCTACCGGCCGAAAATGACCCAGAACATCGTCTTCCGCGCTTCCGCGGCGGTTCTCCAGCCGGGCGCCGGCTTCCGCGACCTCTTCACCAATTCGGACCGCGACAAGCGCTATTATTCGGTGCTCTTGAACGCGATCGTGAGCTACTGAGGTGATCGTCCGAATGAACTCTGCTGCCATGAAAGGATCGGTGCGGGCGATCGGGCTCGTTGCGCTCATCGCCTTCGGCGGGTGCGGCTTGCTTGCCCCGAACAGGCTCAAGGGCGATTTGACTCAGGTCGCACATTTGAATTGTCCTCCTGCGCTCGCCGCTGCCCGGAAGTCCGAAGTCCCTGCCCCGCTTGTGGTCCTGCTCGAGTCGAACCCCTGGGCGATGGTAATCGGATCCGACTCCCCTGCCTTCGCTCTCTATGAGGATGGTCGAGCGATCTTCCGGACCGAGAGCGGATATCAGTCAGCCAGGCTCGATCCGGGCGAGCTGAATAGGTTCCTGGACTCCCTCAAGGTCGGATCGCTGGCTCGCTCGGCCGGCGGCTACACCGCGACCGAATGGACGGACCAGCCGCATACCAAGTTGCTGCTGTATGTGGGCAAGCAGCCGGTGTTCATCGCTGTCTACGGCTCGTTCGAGGACAAGGAGGTGCGTGCGAAGCTGCCGCCGGAGATCGTGGAGGTTCGGGACAAGCTCCGATCCTTCAAGGACGCTCGCTCTTCCCAATGGCTGCCCGAGTCTATCGAGGTGATGATTTGGCCGTATGATTACGCGTCCGAGCCGTCGATCATCTGGCCCAAACGGTGGCCCGGTCTCGACGCTCCGACCACGCGCGAGCGGGGTGAAGGTAGTTTCAGCCTCTATGTTCCCTCCGCGGAGTTCGGGCCGCTGAAGGCTTTCCTGGGCCGCCAGAGTGAGAAGGGAGCGGTCGAAATCGGCGGGAAGAAATGGGCGGCAAGCCATCGCTTTCCCTTTGCGCACGAACAGCTCTGGATGGCGCCGATTGGCTGTTGAGGGGTTCCGGCTTTCGCCGGAATGACGAACGCGGCCTCTAACCCAAAGGGCCGGCAGTCCCTATCTGCGCATCGAACCATCGAGGATCCCCCCATGACCACCCAAGCCTATGGCGCCTACGCCGCCGACAAGCCCCTGGAGCCGATCGCCATCGAACGCCGCGCGCCCGGCCCTCGCGACGTCCAGATCGAGATCGCTTATTGCGGGGTCTGCCATTCGGATCTCCACACCGTGCGCTCCGAATGGGGCGGGACGCTCTATCCCTGCGTGCCCGGCCACGAGATCGTCGGCCATGTCAGCGCCGTCGGCGCCGAGGTTGCCAGCTTCGCGGTGGGCGACACGGTCGGAGTCGGCTGCCTGGTCGACAGCTGCCAGCATTGCGCCGCCTGCGACGAGGGCCTCGAGCAATATTGCACCAACGGTTTCGTCGGCACCTACAACGGCCCGACCCAGGACCCGCCCGGCCACACCCTGGGCGGCTATGCGCAGCGCATCGTCGTCGACGAGAAGTTCGTGCTCCGGATCCGCCATGGCGAAGACCAGCTCGCCGCGGTCGCGCCCTTGCTGTGCGCCGGAATCACCACCTGGTCGCCGCTTCGCCACTGGCGGGCGGGGCCGGGCAAGAAGGTCGGCATCGTCGGCATCGGCGGGCTCGGCCATATGGGGATCAAGCTCGCCCATGCGCTCGGCGCCCATACCGTCGCCTTCACCACCTCGGAGGGCAAGCGCCAGGACGCGCTCGACCTCGGCGCCGACGAGGTCGTCGTCTCGCGCAGCGCCGGCGAGATGGCGGCCCATTCGGCAAGCTTCGACTTCATCCTCAACACGGTCGCGGCGAGCCACGACCTCGACGCCTTCACCGCCTTGCTCAAGCGCGACGGCACCTTGTGCCTGGTCGGCGTTCCGGAGCATGCCCACCCCTCGCCCAACGTCGGAAGCCTGATCTTCGGCCGCCGGTCGATCGCCGGCTCGCTGATCGGCGGAATCGCCGAGACCCAGGAGATGCTCGATTTCTGCGCCGAGCACGGCATCGTCTCGGAAATCGAGACGATCCGGGTGCAGGAGATCGACCGCGCCTACGACCGGATGCAGAAGAGCGACGTCAAATATCGCTTCGTCATCGACAGCAAGTCGCTGGCGGGATGACGCGCCCCCTTTAGCCGGCCGCCGCCCTTTGCCATAAGGGGGCCGTAGGGAGGGGGGTGAATGCAGGAACGGCGCTCCTCCTTCGTCATGCCGGACTTGATCCTGCATCCATGCACACGGATCGCGGAAATCTCCCGCCGTCCGTGGTCATGGATTCCGGCCTTCGCCGGAATGACGGGTCTGGCCTTTCTCCTCGCCTCCCCCCTGTCGGCTTCGGAGGCGGAAAAGCCCGTCGCCCGCGACTATAGCCTCGTCCGCGCCCCCGCCGCGCCTCGCACCCAGGAATGGGATGTCGCCGAGGCGAAGAGCGCCGGCTGCGTCTCCTGCCATACGGACAGCGACCGCAAGACGATGCATTCGAGCCCGGCGGTGGTGCTCGGCTGCGTCGACTGCCACGGCGGCAACGGAGCGATCGCCGGCGATGCCGAGCTCGCCCATGACGATCCCGCCTACGTCGCCGCGCGCGACAGGGCGCACGTCCTGCCCCGCTACCCGAAATCCTGGCACTGGCCCTCGAGCGCCAATCCCCGCCGGACCTACACCTTGCTCAACAAGGAAAGCCCGGAATACGTCCGCTTCATCAACCCGTCCGACTATCGCGTGGCGCGCGACAGCTGCGGGGCCTGCCATATCGAGGTGATCGAGGCGGCGGAGCGCTCGATCATGGCGTCGGGCGCGATGCTGTTCGGCGGAGCAGCCTACAATAACGGCATCGTCCCCTACAAGAATTACATCTTCGGCGAGGCCTACACCCGCCATGGCGAGCCGGCGAAGATCGTCTCGCCGCCCGATCCGCGGTCGATCACGGCCGCTCAGAAGGCGCGCGGGATCCTCGCCGAGCTCTACCCGCTTCCGACTTGGCACGTCATCCCGCCCGGCGACGTCTTCCGCGTGTTCGAGCGCGGCGGCCGGACGATCGGAAGCCAGTTCCCCGAGATCGGCCTCCCCTCCCCCTCGGGCTCGATCCAGCGGCTCGAGGAGAGCGGCCGCCCGGACATCCGCCAGTCCAACCGCGGCCCCGGCACCGGCCTCAGGGTCGCGATCCCGGTGCTCAACATCCACAAGACCCGCCTCAACGATCCCTTCATGTGGTTCATGGGCACCAACGACCAGCCCGGCGACTATCGCCATTCGGGCTGCGCCGGCTGCCACGTCGTCTACGCCAACGACCGCGAGCCCAGGCACAGCCTGACCTGGGCCCAATATGGCCGCGACGGGCAGACGGCGACGGCCGATCCGACGATCCGGGACAAGACGGAGGCCGCTCATGCCCCCGCCGACCCCGTCCACGCCGCGCTGAAGGAGAAGGGCCACCCCGTCCGCCACGCCTTCACCCGCGCCATCCCGACCGCCCAGTGCATGAACTGCCACATGCACCAGCCCAACATCTTCCTGAACTCGTTCCTCGGCTACACGATGTGGGACTATGAGGCCGACGCCGATTTGATGTGGCCGGGGCCGGAGAACCGGCTGCCGGCGGCGAACGGGGAGGATGACAAGCGGCTTCGCGAGCAAAGTTACCCGAGCGCGGCCGAGGTTCACGAAGTGCTCGACCGCAATCCGGAAGGCGCCGCGCCGCGCGGCCTGTGGGGCGATCTCGACTTCCTGCGCAACGTCTACGACCGGGTGAACCCGCTCGCCCGGCACACCCAGTTCGCCGACTATCACGGCCACGGCTGGAACTTCCGAGCCGTCTACAAGCGCGACCGCGAGGGCAATCTGCTCGATTCCGAGGGCGCCGTCGTCGCGCCCGACGATCCCGAGAAATTCCGCAAGTCGGGCGCCGCACAGTTCGTCCCGCCCGGCGAGCAGAAGGGCAAGGCGGTCCACATGATGGACATTCACGCCGAGAAGGGGATGCAGTGCGCCGACTGCCATTTCGCCCAGGACAGCCACGGCAACGGCTATATCTACGGCGAGGTGGCGAATGCGGTCGAGATCGGCTGCAAGGACTGCCACGGCACCGCGCGGGACTATCCCAAGCTCCTGACCTCCGGGCCGGCGGCGCCGCCCAAGGGGACCAACCTCGCCTTGCTTCGCAACGAGGACGGGCGGCGGCGCTTCGAGTGGATGGTCGACGAGTCGGGCCGGCGGGTGCTGGTCCAGCGCTCGATCGTCGACCCGGAGCTGGAATGGGAGGTGTCGCTGGTCAAGGACAGCGTCGACCCGCAGGCTCCCGGCTTCAACCTCAAGGCGGCCCGGGCCAAATTGATGTCCGGCGAAGGCGCGGACAGCGGCCGCTATGTCTTCGGGAGCGGCGTGGCGCCGGAAAAGCTCGCGCACAAAGACGATGAGATGGCCTGCTTCACCTGCCACCTCAGCTGGACGACGAGCTGCGGCGGCTGCCATCTGCCGATCGAGGCGAACTGGAAGACCCGAAGCCAGAAATATGAGGGGATCGAGACCCGCAACTTCGCCACCTACAATCCCCAGGTCGCGCGCGACGACATGTTCCAGCTCGGCCGCCACCAGACGACGAAGGGCAATGTCATCGCCCCCGTCAGGTCGAGCTCGGCCTTGATCCTGAGCTCGACCAACATCAACCGCGAGCGGATTTACGTCCAGCAGCCGCCGATCAGCGCCGCCGGCTTTTCGTCGCAGGCCTTCGCCCCGCATTTCCCGCATACGGTGCGCAGGACCGAGACGAAGATGTGCAGCGATTGCCATTTATCGCGACAGGACGACAATAATGCGGTGATGGCGCAGTTGCTCCTGCAGGGCACCAACTTCGTCAATTTCGTCGGCCTCCACGCCTTCGTCGGGCTCGACGGCGGCTTCGAGGCGGTTCGGGTGACCGAATGGGACGAGCCGCAGGCGGTGATCGGCTCCTATCTGCAAAGATTCGCCTATCCCGATTTCTGGCGCCTGCACGTCGACCGCAACAAGCGCGAGCTGGTCGACTGGACCCGCGGCGGCAAGGGCTCGCGCGAGCAGTTCGCCAATGTCGTCCAGGGCACGGGCGGCGCCGTCGGCTGCCTCCAGCAGCGCGGCGAATATATGTTCGTCGCGGAAGGGAAAGGCGGCTTCAGGGTCTATGACATCGCCAATATCGGCAACAAGAGCGTCTCCGAGCGCATCGTCACCGCGCCTTTCTCGCCGCTCGGCCACGACACGAGGGTCGGCTCGAGGAACGCGACCTGCCTGGCGCTCCCCACCAACCAGCCGATCAGCGTCGGCCGCAACGAGGCGATCCGCCGCGACCGCCCCGAAAATCAGGAGCAGGCCTTCCACCCGCTCTACCGCTACGCCATCGTCACCGACGCCGAGGAAGGGCTGATCCTGGTCGACGTC
>JBEVDE010000417.1:0-10548 GCA_040514175.1 Allosphingosinicella sp.
AGCTCGAGCGCGGCGGGGTCGCCAAGGGCGGAACCGCGGCCGCGGGCGGCGGCGTCAACAAGAACGAGACGGTGACGGTCACCGTGCTCGAGGTTCGCGACGGCGGGCTCGAGGTCCAGGTCGGCGACGACGGGGCGACCGGCTTCATCAAGCGCACCGATCTCGGCCGCGACCGCGACGAGCAGCGCCCCGAGCGCTTCCAGGTCGGCCAGAAGTTCGACGCTCTGGTGATCGGCTTCGACCGGTCGAAGAAGCCCAACTTCTCGATCAAGGCGCTGCAGATCCACGAGGAGAAGCAGGCGGTCGCCCAGTACGGCTCGTCGGATTCCGGTGCGTCGCTCGGCGACATCCTCGGCGAAGCGCTGAAAAACAAGGCCAAGGACTAACCCGTCCGGGCGGGCCGCGGTGCGGCCCGCCCACTCGCCGGGCCGCCCGGATTGTGCGGCAAGGGCCGAATTTTCCTTGCTTTTTTAAACCTCAGATATTGCGTTCGCGGCAAATTTGAGATTTAACTTGGGTTAGCGGGTCGTGCCTCGGGGGCGAGGCCGCACCGCATCGACCGTCGCTCTTTAGTTGGGGGGAAGCTGTGATCCGTTCCGAGCTCGTGCAGATGCTTTGCGATGATCATCCCGATCTCACCGGCAAGGAGATCGAGCGGGTCGTCTCCGCCTTCTTCGATTCGATCACTGAGCAGCTGCAGCGCGGCGGCCGGATCGAGCTTCGCGGCTTCGGCGCCTTCTCCACCCGCGAGCGCGACGCCCGCAAGGGCCGCAACCCCCGCACCGGCGACGCCGTCGACGTCGACGCCAAAAGGGTCCCCTATTTCAAGCCCGGCAAGGAAATGCGCGAGCGGCTCAACGTCTGAGCGCCGCTTCGCCGCGATCGCCTGTCCGGAATCGGACGAAGTGAACGAAGTGGACGGACGGTGCCCCGTTCGTCCCTCCCAAAGTGAACGAAGTGGACGCGGCGGCACCCGTTTCCGCGCATCGCCCCGCCTGGAAAGGAGGAGGAGAGAGCTGGCGCGACCGTCCGCCGCCGTGGCCGGCACCTTCTTCGAAAACTCGCGTAAACAGGTCACCGAGGATCCCTTCCGCCACCTGATCGCCGTAGGGCCCACGGACTCCTCCCGGCCCTTGTGTCGCGCGCCGCGCAGGTCGACTCGCTCGAACCACTGTTCCTTATATGTTCCTACGAGTCAAGCCTGACGATCCTGGGCGCAGGCTGCGCCTTTCGCGGCGAGGCCGATCATGGCATGCCATGGAGGTGCGGACGTGGCGGAACCGGTAGACGCCGGAGACTTAAAATCTCCTGCCCCTCGGGGCGTGCGGGTTCGAGTCCCGCCGTCCGCACCAGGCCGGTCACGGCCGGCGGGGCTCTGCTTACCGGCTGAAAGGCAATATCACGGTGTCGGGACGCGGCTCGCGTTCGCCCTTGCGCTTCGTCGCAGCCCGCAGCCGCTCGGCCAGCAAATGCGTCCGGGCGAAGCCGGCGTCTCCGGTCGCGGTGACGTCGAACTCGCAATTGGCGCGCCCTTTCCGGTCCTCGACCTCACGGCAGGCCTGTTGCGCAACCCGCGGCTCGGCCGGACGCGAGGGCGGCGGCGGCGCCGGCTGCCCCGGTTGCGGCGGCGCCAGGCATGAGCCGGTTTCGGTCGGCCAGTCCGGCCGCGTGAAGGTCGCCGTCGACGTCCCCCGCCGGTAGTCGAACAGGCTGGTCCGGTTGTTCACCCGCCAGGCGTTGCCGAACCGCTGGTAGAGGGCGACGTAGCGGTCATGCGGCGTCGCTGGCATCGCGTATGACGAGGAGCCGTCGGGAAGCGCGGGAAGCCAGCTGCCCGGCGGCCGCCGCCCGATCAGGCCTTCGGTCGCACGGGTGTTGAGCACTCCGACATGAAGGTACCACAGGTTCTGGGACGACCAGAAGCCCGGCGTGACGACGAGGATCGTGCCGTCCGGGAACTCCACCTGCAGACCGTCGGCGCCGGTCCGGCTGACCCGGCCCGATCCGACCCCGAACCCGCCCGCGGTCAGCGGCCTGACGATTCCGTCCACGCGGAGCTGCAGACCGTCCGGGCTGGGCGCGCCGCTCAGATCGGGCTGAAATGTCACTCGGTGCCCGGCGACCCGCGCCGCGACGGCGGTATTGACGCTGACGCAGGTCGAAAGGCCGAAGCTGTCGGGCCCGGGCCGGAAGCTCGTCGAGACGGCCGCCTGGCGCACCTGGATTTCAGGGCCCGCATCCTCGCGCAGGAGCACGAACTCGCCGGCGGCCTGGAAATCGTAATTGAGGCCGTCCACCGTCCGCAGGTGCGGGTCCCCGTCGGTATAGCCGTCGTCTCCGAACGACCCCCAATGGAGCAGCACGTCGGGCGAGCCGGCCCCGCGATTGGGGATTCCCGGCCAGTTATAATCCGCGGCGCCCGGCACGCTGGCCGCGGCCAGTATCTTGCTCCGGACGTTCGCCGGCGTGGCCGTGACATGGGTCGTCAGGTAACGCGCCGCCACGCCCGCGACATGCGGCGCCGCCATCGACGTGCCGTCGAGTATTTGGGTGGCCGCATTTCCGGCGCCGGGCCATGCCGACGTGATATCGTCCCCCGGCGCGAACAGATCGAGGCAGGGGCCGATATTCGAGCTGCCGAGGGGGTCTATCCAGCGAAGATCGGTGGTCGGGTTGGTGGCCCCGACGGTGATCGCGTCCGGAACCCTGGCGGGCGAGACGTTGCACGAATCGACGCCGCTGTTTCCGGCCGCGATGACGAACGTGACCCCGGCCGCGATGGTATTGGCCACCGCCGTGTCCAACGAGGGGTCGACGGGCCCTTCCAGACTCAGGTTCGCCACGGCAGGCGCCACCGCATTGGCGGCCACGAAGTTGATTCCGGCCAGGACATTGCCGGTCGCCGTGCTGTTGCTGCAACCTGGAAAGACCTTCACCGGATGGATGTTCACGGCCTTGGCGATGCCGTGGGTCGCGCCGCCGATCGTTCCGGCAACGTGGGTGCCGTGGCCGTTGCAGTCCGTCAGCTGGTTCCCGCCCGCCGGAGCGGCGCCGCCCGTGACCCGCGAGACGGTTCCGAAATCGGTGTGAGTCGCCTGGGTCCCGGTATCGAGGACATAGACGTTGACGCCGGCGCCGGATTCGCCGGGATGGTGGGTATAGGTGTTGTTGAGCGGCAGCAGCCGCTCGCTGGTCCGGTCCAGGCCCGTCGGTGCGGGGGTCTGGGGGATGCCGGTCGTGAAAGTCTGTTCGGCCTGGATGAAGGCGACGCCCGGCAACCGGCGCAACGCCTCGAGGGCGGCGGGGGTCAGCCGGGCGCTGAAGCCGGTCAGGGCCGCGGTGTAGACGTGCCCGACCTCCCCGCCGAGGCGGCGGACCAGGGCCTGCGCGTCGCGGCTCAGGACCGCGGCCGCCGGGTCCCGAACGGCGCGGTTCCTCGACGCGCTCGCCAGGCCCAGGCCGCGATCCTCGAACACGACGATATAGCGCCCCGGGATCGCGGCCGGCGCGCCTTCGCTCAAAACGGGCGCGGGAGTCAGGCGAGTGGGCCGGACGCCGTTGGTGCAGCCCTGGACGAACAGGACCGCGGCTATCGAACAACCGAGGCTCAGCGCTTTCTTGAGCTCACCCATTTTGGTCGACATGTCTTGTCCCCTGACTTTGGCTTCATTTGAGTGAAGCGGGCATGAGAGGACAATTAATCGCCATTTCGAGAGAGTGACCGTGATCGTCGTCACGGGACCGGGTTTTTATTACCGCTCCTCAGCCGCAGACTTGACGATGGCGCGCCACATCGCTGCCATGGGCCGTTCCCGGCGGATGCAGGCCTGTCGGCTGCCGGCGCTCGGGCCGCTCGAGGCCCGCCGTCCCGCCGGCCGGGCTCAAGTCGGTTCGCCCCCGCCCATGTTCCCGGTGTCCGGATCGATGGTGATCGGAAGGATGTTGGCCGACGCCTTGCCGCTCGTGTCCGCATCGTTGCCGGCCGTATCGGTCAGCCTCACCAAGGCGTTGATCTGGAGCGCGTAGGACTGCCGCGTGCTGATATTGGAATAATATGGTCCCAAACCCTTCACGCGGTAGAAGTTCTTGACATATATGAGATGTTTGGAAAAATTTCCAGTGATCGCGGGCTTACCAGCAACCATGGGAATCTTGACAGCCGCAGCGAAGAAGCTCCAGTTTTTATCCGCTTTTTGTGGTTTACCATCTGGACCAGGTTCTACCAATATATCACGAAACCAGATCGGGTAAACGGGGTTGTAATGCACATCCTTATTCTGGATATAGATTACGACGTGGTGCGGTTGATTGAAGTCAAAGTCCGTAAGGCCCTGCTTGACGTAAACGCTCTGGGGAGCCGGCGTCGGCATACCACCAGCGTTTAACTGATTTATCACCTCCGCGATTTGCTGTTGATTGTTCTCCCATGTGTTCGCGGCCGGATTTCCATATTTGACTGATCTGAATTGCACTCTTACAGCTCGAACGCGAAGAGTATCCTGAATAGCGCCGAAGCTGTCTTCCGTGTCCATATAAAGCAGCATGATGTATTTGGGATCGAAAGCGGCGTCGATCGAGCTGCTGGGATGGTGGGGATCGGTAGGGTTGCCGCCATGGTTCCAGTCGGGATTGTGGGAGAAAAGGAGGGCCGCGAAGAGGATGGCCGCGCCCACTACGGCGGCGGCGACGGTCGGAGCGGTTGAGTCATCGGCCATGCCATTCCTCCTCAATTGACGTCCTTGAGCAATATCTGAATCCGTTCGGCCATCTCCGGAAACTCCCGGGCGGTGCGTGCGGCGAGCGCTTCGGCCGCCGACCGTGTGGCGCGATGGTCCGGCGCCCCGGCGAGCCGCTGCGCTCGCGCGAGAAACAGCCGCAGGCGAAGGCCCGTGCTCCACACCTCATAATTCTTCTCGGCGGCGAGGAGCGGCGCGAAGTCGCTCCAGTTGCGCTCGAGCAGCGCCGCGGCGCGCGCGGCCTGCCCCGAATCGATCAATATCTCGCCGATGGCGATGTCCGCCCAGGTGTGGCGCAGCCGGTAATCGGAATTGTCCGGATCGAGCGCGAGCAACCGGTCCATGAGGGCGCGCTCGCGCTCGCGGCTCGCGAGCGCCGCCCGCGAATCGCCCTGGGCGCGCTCGACCCGCGCCATCCACCCATGACGGTTCGCCAGGTCGCGCATGATCGACCGGTTCCCGGGCGACTTGGCGAGCGCGGCGGTCTCGAAGCGAATGGACTCGCCGCAAAAGCGCGCGGCGCCGGCGAGGTCGGCCCGGCCGCGATAGCTCAGATCGCACAGATTGCCTTGCGCATAGCCCTGCTCCATCAGCGCCCGGACGCTGCCCGGCTCGACTCCGGCCAAGGCGCGGGCCTGGGCCGAATAGGCGCGCCAGTGCCGGGTCGCCACCGGCAGATCGTTCGTGCGCGCCGCCATCTGACCGATCCAGAACTCGCTTTGAGCGTGCGCGAAGATCGCGTCGGCGTCGCGCGGCCTGCGCGCCAGGATCGCCTGGGTCGTTCGGTGCGCTTCGGTGAACTGGGCCCGGGCGCGATCGAGGTCGCCCATCTTTTCATTGTCCTCGCCCATCGCCTGGAGCAGGCGGGCGCGGCGGTTCAGGCTTTCATCGGGCAACCGGCTCAGATCGCCCTGGCTCGCATAATAAGCCAAAGCGCGTTGGTTCACGGCGGACATCGTCTCCAGCCTGGTGCCTCTCAGCCTATCTCGCAGGTCCGTGAGCATATATTCGACCAGTCCTTCGGCGTCGGCCCGCCGGCGCTCCGCCTCCACGCGCTGTCGCTGGGCCTCCTCGCGAGCCCGCAGCGCCATCGCCAGCAGCAGGGCCATGATTAGCACCAGGATCACCGCCCCGAGCGTGACCGCCGTCACGCGCCTCACCTGTCTCTGCGCGTCGCGCTGGACGAGGGCGTCGAGGGGAAGGCCGGCGAGCCCGGCGACGATCTTGAGGAAGGCCAGGCGCTTGCCGTCGCCCGACTTGCGGAAGTCGGCGCACAGAGGTTCGCTCTGGCTGTGCAGGGCGTCGGGCAGGGCTTCGTTCGGCTCGCCGCGGGCGAGCGCCACCAGGATCGGCGATCCGGGGTGGAGCTCCCGGAACAGGGCGATCTCCCGCGCCACCCAATGCGATTGGGCGGCGTCGGGGGAGGCGACGACGACCAGAGCCGAGGACGCCGCGATCCCCTCGCGCACCGCCGCCGAGAGGTCGGTCGCCGCCGACAGATCGGCGCGGTCGCGGAAGACCGGGCCGATCCGGCCGGGCGCCTGGCCGGGCAAAGGCTCGACCTGGCCGGCGAGCCGCCGCGGAAGGCGATAGCCTTCGAGCTTGCGCTGCAGGCGGGCGGCGAAAGCGGCGTCGGCGTGGCAATAGCTGACGAACGCCCGGAACGGCCTGGCCGATGTCATAAGTCCCCCCGCGGCTTATCGGGGAGGAGGATGCACGCTTCTCGGATATTTCCAAATCAAATCGGCACCATAATGGCGGTCGCTTCGGACCGGCGGTCCTCGCGGCATTGGCGAAATCGCCTTTATCTGACGCAGATCCAGGTCGCTTCCTGCTTCTCCAGCGGCCGCTCCTTGTCGCCGCCCACCGTCGCCCGGGCCGGCCAGCCGAGGCCATATTCCGCGGCATCGTTGCCGGTCGGCTCGGTGCGTCCGACGCTGAGCGTGATCCCGGGCGCCGTGAAGAAGCCGCCGGTCGGGCCGACCGGGCCCGAGACGGCGAGCTTCACGCGCCGGCCGTCGATCCGGGCGAGGCCGCCGGAGGCGTTGACGACGAGGTAGAGGCGGCGGTCGCGGTGGAGTCGGCAGGCGGGATTGACCCGATATTCGGCGCCGAGATCCGCTTTCCTGAGCGGGGTCAGGCGCGGCGCGGGCTCGATCTCCTCGGTCGTCCGGGCGGCGAGCTTCTCGAGCCTGTTCTCGAGCTCCTCGACGCTGTTCGCGCGCGGCCGGTCGTCCTCTTCCGGCGCGCCGCAGGCGGCGAGGAAGAGCAAGGCGAGGAGAAGGAGCGGTCTCGACATGCCGTCTGAACCCGTAACGGCAACGACTCGATCCGCGGCGCGCGCGATGTTACAGCCCTCCACGACATAAATATCCGGAGGATGCCCATGCGCCGTCTGCCCCTGCTGCTCCTGACCCTGCTCGCCGGCTGCGCCACCATCGCCCGCGACGAGACTCCGTTCTTCGACGAGGGGCCCGAGCGCGACCGGGCGACCGCGGCGGAGGTGATCGCGGCGCGCCACGCGATGATGCACATGGCGGCGACGCTGATGTTCGAGAGCGTCATGCCGGCGGTGAGGAACGGCACCGACGTCAAGCGCCAGGCGCATGCCGCCGAGGGCCTCACCCATTTCGGCCATTCGATCGCCGGCCTGTTCCCGGACGGAAGCGAGGGTCCCGACAGCCGCGCCCTTCCCGCCCTCTGGGCCAACAAGGCGGATTTCCAGGCGAAAGCGAAGGCCTTCGGCGACGCGTCGGCGCGGCTGGCCGAACTCGCCCAGGCCGGCGACACGGCCGGTTTCGCCGCCCAGGCGAAGGCCGTCTCGCAAGGCTGCAACGGCTGCCACAGCCTGTACCGGGCGGAAGAGCACAAGCACTGAGTTCATCGTCATTCCGGTGAAAGCCGGAACCCATGAACACGGTCGCCGAAAAAACATTCGCCGCGACCCTGTTCATGGATCCCGGGTCAGGCCCGGGATGACGATTTTCGCGGCGGCGCCGGCTCGAAGCGCCAGGTCTCGCCGCCTCGCCCCTTCACCTCGCCCAGAGTCGCCGTGCCCCCCTCCCCGAGCCGGGCGATGAACGCCGCCAGCGCCGCCCCGCGCGGCGCGGCGCGCGGCGCCAGCTGGCGCAGGCAGCGCAGCACCAGCCGGCGAAGCAATTCCGGCGGAAGGCCGTTCGGGCGCAGGGTCACCGCCCCCGCTTCCACCTCGGTCCGGGCGGCGAACAGCGGCCCCGCGGTCCAGTCCAGGGCCGCTTCCGCCTCGGCCAGCAAGGCGGCGCTTCGGGCGAGCGCGGCGGGATCGAGCCACGGCGTCCCGGCGAGCCGGCGGCGGAGCCGGACCCGGTCGAACCGTTCGTCGGCGTTGCTGGGATCGCGGGCCGGCGCGATTCCGGCGGCGGCGACCAAAGCCTCGAGCGCGCTTCGCCGCCAGCCGAGCAACGGCCGGCCCAGGCGAAGCCGGCCGCCGCTGCCCGGAACCGGGCCGGCCGCCCTCACCCCGGCGAGCCCGGCCACTCCGGAGCCCCGATTGAGCCGCATCAGAAGGGTCTCGGCCTGGTCGTCGCAATGGTGGGCGGTGAGGAGGAGCCGAAGCCCTCCTTCGTCCATCCACGCCGCGAGGGCCGCGTAGCGCGCCTTTCGCGCCGCCGACTGGAGGCCCTCTCCGGCCGCTTCGACGGTGGCGGCGAGAACGGCGTGCGGGACTCCGAGCTCGCCGCAAAGGCGCCCGACCGCCGCCGCCTCGTCCGCGCTCTCCGGGCGAAGGCCGTGGTCGACCGTCGCCGCGCTGACCCGGTCGGGCAAGGCGGCGTGGGCGAGGAGAAGCAAAGCGAGGCTGTCCGGTCCGCCCGACACGGCGAGCGCGACAAGCTCAGGATCGCGCGCGCCCACCGCCTCGAGATCGAGCCGGAATCGCGACACCAGGTCGGGGGAGGAAGCGGCGGCCATTCGCCGACCTTAACCTGAGGATACGACGGGATACAGAATGCGTTCAGCCGCTCTGGCCCACGGCCCGCCTGATCCCTGTCGGGAACTGAAAACATAAAAGGTAGTAATCGTGTCCGTCCGTAAATCATTCCTCCTCGCCCTTCTCGCCGGCACGGCCGCCTCTCCCCTCCTCGCCCAGGAGGTTGCGCCGCCCGGGCCGGTGGCGCCGGCGCCGCAGCCGCCCGAGCCCGGGCCGTCCGAGGCGGCGGCTCAGGCGGTCGATCCCGACGATCCCGACGCCGAGCTCGACGAGGAGGGCGAGACGATCGTCGTCACCGGCCAGCGCCAGCGCGGCGCCGTGATCGGCGACATCCAGCCCGAGGTTCAGTTCAACAGCCGCGAGATACGGGCGCTCGGCGCCGGCAGCCTCACCGAATTGCTCGACGCGATCGCCCCGCAGACCCGGAGCGGCCGCGGCCGCGAGGACGGCCGGCCCGTCATCCTGCTCAACGGCCGCCGGATCTCCGGCTTCGCCGAAATTCGCGACATTCCGCCCGAGGCGATCGTCAGGATCGACGTCATGCCCGAGGAGGTCGCCCTCAAATATGGCTACCGGGCCGACCAGAGGGTGGTGAACTTCGTCCTCAGGCGCCGCTTCGACGCCTATACGGCCGAGGTCGAGGGCGGGATCGCCACCGCCGGCGGCCGCGAATCCTACGGCGCCGAGCTCAATTACCTGCAGATCAACCAGGCCGGCCGGATCAACCTCGGCGCGGAGTTCAACCGCGCCGAGCCTTTGTTCGAGAGCGAGCGCGACATCATCCAGGCGGAGCCCGTCGCCGGCATCGAGCTCGGCCGCTACCGCACGCTCCTGCCCCGGACCGACCAGCTCGAGCTGAGCGGAACGATCAACCGCGCCGTCTCGGAAACCGTCTCGGCGACCCTCAACGGCACGTTCGACGTCAATTCGAGCACCGCCTTCCTCGGCCTGCCCCGGCCCAGCCTGGCTCCGCCCGGACTGAGACGCGAGAGCGACAGCCGGGCCGTCCATCTCGGCCTTTCGGTCAACGGCGCGATCGCGCCCTGGCAATGGTCGCTGACCGGCAATCTCGACCGGAGCGCGAGCGAAACCGAGACCCAGACCAATTTGGGCACCGACCGCTCGCGCTCGGTCAGCCAGGTCGGCAATACCGAGCTGCTCCTCAACGGGCCGCTGTTCAACCTGCCCGGCGGCGGAGTCACCGCGGCGGCGAGGGCGGGCTTCGACGCCCGCGGCCTCACCAGCCGGTCGGACCGGGCCGGCCTGTTCAGCGTCCGCGACCTCTCCCGCACCCGCGAGCATGCCCAGGTCAATATCGACATCCCGATCGCCAGCCGCCGCCGGGCGGTCCTGACCGCGCTCGGCAATCTCTCGGCCAATGTGAACGCCGAGGTCGAGCATCTTTCGGATTTCGGCACTTTGCGCACCTTGGGGGCCGGGCTCAACTGGTCGCCCATCGCCGAGGTCAGCCTGATCGCCTCGGTCACCGACGAGGACGGCGCCCCCTCGATGCAGCAGCTCGGCGACCCGGTGCAGTCGACCCCGGGCGTCCGGGTCTTCGACTTCGTCCGCGGCGAAACCGTCGAGGTGACAAGGATCGACGGCGGCAATCCGGCGCTGTCGGCGGACAATCGACGGGTGTGGAAGATCGGCGCGAACCTCCGGCCCTTTTCCGACAAGGATTTCTCGCTCAGCGCCAATTACACCTCGAGCCGGATCGTCAACGCCATTTCGGGCTTCCCGGCGGCGACGGCCGAGATCGAGGCCGCTTTCCCCGATCGCTTCCAGCGCGACTCGGACGGACGGCTTCTGCTCATCGACACCCGCCCGGTCAATTTCGCCCGC
>JBEVDE010000011.1:0-3907 GCA_040514175.1 Allosphingosinicella sp.
CTCCCCCTCATCGCGACCGCGTGGCCCACCCCCTCGCACGCCGCTCCGCGCCCTGCGGTCCCTCTCCCCTACTGGGAGAGGGGAAAAGAGCGGTCGACGCCCCCCAACCCCTCTCCCTGCAGGGGAGAGGGACAGCCGGGCCCGCAGGGCACGGCAGGGTGAGGGCACCCAGCATGAAAGACTTCCTCGACTGGCCCTTCTTCGACGACCGCCACCGCGAGCTCGCCGAGCGCCTCGAGCATTGGTGCGAAACCAACCTCAGCGACGACGAGCCCCACGACCTCGACGCCGCCTGCCGCGCCCTCGTCCGCAAGCTCGGCGACGGCGGCTGGCTCAGCCACTGCGTTCCCGACGAGGCGGGACGGCTCGACGTCCGAACCCTCGCCCTGATCCGCGAGACCCTCGCCCGCCACTCCGGCCTCGCCGACTTCGCCTTCGCCATGCAGGGCCTCGGCTCGGGCACGATCGGCCTGTTCGGCTCCGACGCCCAGAAGGCCGCCTACCTCCCCGCCGTCGCCCGCGGCGACAAGATCGCCGCTTTCGCCCTCACCGAGCCCGAGTCCGGCTCGGACGTCGCCGCCATCGAGACGAGCGCTGAGGAAAGGGACGGCGGCTGGGTCCTGAACGGCGCCAAGACCTATATCTCCAACGGCGGCATCGCCGATTATTACATCCTCTTCGCCCGCACCGGCGAAGCGCCCGGAGCGAAGGGCATCTCCGCCTTCATCGTCGATCGCGGCACGCCGGGGCTGGACGACAGCGAGCGAATCGAGGTTATCGCCCCGCACCCGCTCGCGACCCTGCGCTTCGCCGATGCCCGGCTCCCCGCCTCCGCCCTGCTCGGCGAGCGCGGCCGCGGCTTCGCCCAGGCGATGGCGACGCTCGACGTCTTCCGGACCACGGTCGGCGCCGCCGCGCTCGGCTTCGCCCGCCGCGCGCTCGACGAGGCGACAAGGCGGGCGCTGAGCCGCCGCCTCGGGACCGGAACCCTCGCCGACAACGCCATCACCCAGTCGAAGCTCGCCGAGATGGTGCTCGACGTCGAGACCTCGGCTTTGCTGATCTACCGCGCCGCCTGGCTCCGCGACGTCAAGGGCCGGCGCAACAGCCGCGAGGCGGCGCTCGCCAAGCTCCACGCCACCGACAGCGCCCAGAGCGTGATCGACAAGGCGGTGCAGATGTTCGGCGGCCTTGGAGTGACGCGCGGCGTGCCGGTCGAGCGTCTCTACCGGGAGATCAGGGCGCTTCGCATCTACGAAGGCGCCTCGGAAGTTCAGAAGGTGGTGATCGCCCGCGCCCATCTCGCGGAGTATCGGACATGAGGGCTCTTCTTCCCCCCGGCTGGCCGCGCCCCAGCGGCTTTTCCAACGGCATTTCCGCCGAGGGCCGGATGATCTTCACCGCCGGCATCATCGGCTGGGACGAATCGGGGACCCTCGTCGCGCCCGACCTCGCCGGCCAGCTGCGCCAGATATTGCTCAACACGCTCGCCATCCTCGCCGAGGACGGCGCCGGTCCGGAGCATGTCGTGCGGATGACCTGGTATGTCGTCGACGTGGACGAATATCGCCTCGGCCTCGCCGCGATCGGCGCCGCCTACAAGGAGGTGATGGGGCGCAACTTCCCGGCGATGGCGGTGGTCGAGGTCGGCGCGCTGGTCGAGCCGGGGGCGCGGATCGAGATCGAGACGATTGCGGTGGTTCCCAAATGGTGAAGTCGGCCCACGTCGACACCTTCGTCCGCGACCGCCTCCCGCCGCCCGAGGCCCGGCCCGAATTCCTCTTCGACCTCCCCGAGCTCCACTATCCCGAGCAGCTCAACGCCGCCGTCGAGCTGATCGACAAGGCCGACCCCGAAGCCCTCGCCGTGATCAACGACAACGGCCGCTGGACCTATGGCGAGATGCGCGACCTCAGCGACCGCATCGCCCGCCTGCTCGCGGAGGAGGAGGATCTCGTCCCCGGCGACCGGGTGCTCCTTCGCGGCCCCAACGGCGCGATGCTCTTCGCCTGCTGGCTCGGCGTGCTCAAGGCCGGCGGCATCGTCGTCGCCACCATGCCGATGCTTCGCTCCGGCGAGGTCGCCACCATCGTCGAGCGGGCGCGGATCCACCACGCCATCGTCGACGACCGCTGCCTCGGCGATTTCATGACGGCCGCCGACGAGACCGGCCTCATCCGCTCGCTTCTCACCTACCGGGGCGACGGCGGCGGCGGCCGGCTGGAGCAGAGGCTGAAGGCCGTCGAGCCGGGTTTCGTCCCGGTCGCGACCCGAAGCGACGACGTCGCCCTGATCGCCTTCACCTCCGGCACCACCGGCCGGCCCAAGGGCTGCGTCCATTACCACCGCGACATCCTCGCCCCGGCCGACAGCTTCGCCCGCCACGTGCTGAAGCCAGAGCCGGGCGGCCGCTGGGCGTGCTCGGCGCCGATCGCCTTCACCTTCGGCCTCGGCATGCTTCTCATCTTCCCCTGGCGCTTCGGCGGCGCGGCGGTGACGATCGAGCAGCCGGGCCCCAAGCCGCTGCTCGAGGCGATCGCCAAATTCGGAATCACCACCCTCGCCACCGCGCCCACCGCCTACAAGGCGATGCTGGGGATGCTCGGCGAGCACGACATTTCTCCGCTCGCCACCTGCGTCTCCGCCGGCGAGCATCTTCCCGCCGCGACCTGGCAGGCCTGGCGCGACTCCACCGGCCTCGGCATAATCGACGGCATCGGCGCGACCGAGATGATGCACATCTTCATCTCGGCGTCGGGCGACGACATCCGCCCCGGCGCCACCGGCAAGGCGGTGCCCGGCTACCGCGCCTGCGTGCTCGACGAGGACGGCCGGCCCCGGCCCCACGGCACCGGGCGGCTGGCGGTGAAGGGGCCGACCGGCTGCCGCTATTTCGACGACGAGCGCCAGTCGGACTATGTGAAGGACGTCTGGAACGTCACCGGCGACACCTACCGGGCCGACGAGCAGGGCTATTTCTGGTACGTCGCCCGCTCCGACGACATGATCATCTCGTCCGGCTACAACATCGCCGCGCCGGAAGTTGAGAACGCCCTCTACGCCCATCCCGCCGTGCAGGAATGCGCGGTGATCGGCGCGGCCTGCGAGGAGCGCGGCCAGAAGGTGAAGGCCTTCGTTGTCCTTGCCCCGGGCTGGGGACCCGATGCGGACACGGTCGCGGTGCTCCAGGACCATGTGAAGGCGGTGATCGCGCCTTATAAATATCCGCGCGAAATGGTCTTCGTGGAAGCATTGCCGAAGACCGCCACCGGCAAATTGCAGCGTTTCGCGTTGCGCGATCGATAAGCCCGTAAAAGGCCACAATCTCTCCCCCGCGCCGCCGCAATGAGGCGCGAGCCTGCCCGGCACAACGGGAGGGGAAAATAATGAAAAAAATGCTGATCGCAGCGCTGGCAGCCGGCCAGATTTCCAGCATCGCCGCGCCGGCTTCGGCGCAGGGCTACGCGCCCGCGCGGGAAACGGAAACCGGGACGTTCGGCGGCCTGCGGCTTCGCATTCCTTTCGGCGGCCCTGCTCGCGAGCAGGTCCGTGCCGGCCTCACCTTCGCGCCCACGACGAGAACCGACCATCAGGACGGGCGCGTCCGCACGCGGATCGGCGAAGGCCTGGAGTTCGGCATCAACGGGCGCGGCCCGGTGCAATTCTCGCTTGCCGGGACGCCGGTGAACCGGCTGACCCAGGGCCGTACCGGTCCCGATGGCCAGCGCATGGGCATTTCCACGCTCGGCTGGATCGCGATCGGGGTCGGCGCCACCGCCATCATCGTCGTCAGCGCCGCGGCGATCTGCCTTTCGGACAGCGATTGCAACCCCAGCGAATGAGCACGGATCAGGCGGCCATCGGCAGATAGCCGGGGACGCCTGACACCCGTTCCAGCCAGGCCCGC
>JBEVDE010000029.1:0-6165 GCA_040514175.1 Allosphingosinicella sp.
CGCTCGATGAGCTGGGCCTGGATGCCGGTGAAGCCGGCGCAGGCGTAGAGCCGGACGAATTCCTCGCAGCCGGGATACCATTGCGGATCCTCGGCCGGCACCTCGTAGCCGCGCTCGCCCAGCTCGGCCCTTATGCCGCCGCGCAGGGTGGCGATATTGCCCTCCCCGCCCATCTCGCCGGCGAAGCGCCCGCCGGGATTGAGCATCGAGAACACGCCCGAAGCGACGGCGTCGGGATCGAGCATCCAGTGCAAAGCGGCGTTGGAGAAGGCCGCATCGAACTGGCCGAAGCGGCTCGCCTGGCCTTCGAGATCGAGCGCCTGGGCGTCGGCGACGAAGGCGTCGACCCCGCGCGAGCGGGCCGCCTCGACCATCGCCTCGGACGCGTCGAGCCCGATCACCCGGGCTCCCGAATCCACGATCCTTTTGGTCAGCACCCCGTCCCCGCAGCCGAGGTCGAGGATGAGCTCGCCCGGCTGCGGCGCCAGCAGCTCGAGCGCCGCGGCGCCGAGCGCGGGCACGAAGGCGGCGTTGGTCGCATAGTCGGTCGGCGACCATTGGGAGGAGGGATTGAGAGTCACTGGGCCTCCGCAAAGGCCTTGTAGGCCGCGGCGTCCATCAGACCCTCGAGCTCGGAGGGGTCGGCCAGGCGAAGCCGGAAGAACCAGCCCTCGCCTTCCGGATCGCTGTTGATCAACTCGGGCTGAGCCTTGACCTCGGCGCCGTCCGTCTCATGGTCGACGAGCGCCTGATTGGCCTCGGTCACCTCGCCGCTGACCGGAGAGTAGACGTCGGAGGCCGCCTTGACCGATTCGACCACGGCCGCCTCGCCGCTTTTGGTCAGCTGCCGGCCGGCTTCGGGCAGCTCGACGAAGACGATGTCGCCGAGCTGGCTCTGCGCGAAATCGGTGATCCCGACCGTGGCCACGTCGCCCTCGACGCTGATCCACTCATGCTCCTCGGTATAATAGACACTCATCAAGCGGCTCCCTTGCGGTGGTAGCGGTGGGGGACGAAGGGCATCGCGGCCACTTTCGCCTGGAAGATCTTGCCGCGCTGGACGAGGCGGACGTCGCTGCCGGGCTCGGCCGAGGCGGCGGGGACATAGGCCATGGCGATCGGCGCCTCGAGCATCGGCGAGAAGCCGCCGCTGGTCACCTTGCCGACCTCGTCGCCGTCGCCGTCGACCACCGCCGCGCCCTCGCGGACGGGCTGGCGGCCCTCGACGGCGAGGCCGACCCGGCGGCGGACCGGGCCCTCCTCGATCTCGCGGAGGATCCGGGGCCAGCCGGCGAAGCCGCCCTCGGCGCGGCGGCGCTTGGAGATGGCGAAGCCGAGATCGGCCTCGATCGGGGTGGTGTCGGTGTCGAGATCGTGGCCGTAGAGCGGCAGGCCCGCCTCGAGGCGGAGCGAATCGCGGGCGCCCAGCCCGATCGGCTTCACTTCCGCCTGCCCGGCGAGCAGATCGGCGAGAGCCGCGGCGCGGCCGGCCGGGACCGAGATTTCGAAACCGTCCTCGCCGGTATAGCCCGAACGGCTGATCCAGGCCGGGCCGCCGTCCAGGGTGAAGGCGCCGCCGGTCATGAAGCCGAGCTGCTCGGCCCCGGGAGCAAGCCGGGCGAGGACGTCGACCGCTTTGGGACCCTGAAGGGCGAGCAGGGCCTGCTCCTTCATATGGTCGAGAACGACACCGCGCGGCAGCCGCTCCGTCAGATAGGCGATATCGCCCGCCTTGGTGGCGCCGTTGACGACGACGTAGAAATGATCCCCCCTTCGGGTCGCCATGAGATCGTCGACGATCCCGCCCTCGTCGTTGAGCAGCAGCGAATAGCGCAACCGCCCGTCCTTGAGGATGGCGAGGTCGGCGGGGAGGACGCTCTCCAGCCCTTTCTCGGCCTCGGGCCCGGCGACGATCAGCTGGCCCATGTGGCTGACGTCGAACAGGCCGGCGGACTCGCGGGTCCAGCGGTGCTCGGCGATGATCCCCTCATATTGGATCGGCATCGCATAGCCGGCGAACTCGACCATTCGAGCGCCGCGCGCCCGGTGCCAGGCATCGAGGGGCAGAGTGTCGGGGGAGTCGCTCATGTCCAGTCTCCGAAGTCGCCGCTCCAACGCCCGGGGCCGGGCAGAGTCGCAAACAACCCCCTCTGTCACTGGACCTGAGAGCTTTCCCCGCCATGGCCCGGATCAAATCCGGCGGCAGGTTACCCCTTCGGTGGCCCCCCGAGTCCGAAGGACGAAGGGAACGCTTTCCAGAGTGCCTTTGCGCGCGCGGTCCCTTGTGCCTGAGAGATTCCGGGGCGGTTGCTCCTTCGGCGGCATCGAGCCTCGCGGCCCTTTGCGCTCTCCCGCGCGAACACCGGCTTGGGGCCGGCGGCACGGGCGCTGTGGAGAGTCGGGCGCGGCAAGTCAACGCCGACTAAATTCCTCCCCGAGATTTCTCGGGGAATGAGCAGGCACGCCATGCCCCCGGCATGGCTGGGCCTTGCGGGGCAAGGCCCACCTGCTCATGACCGCGCGAAGCGCGGTGGAGGGGTTCTTCGGACTTGGCTAGCCCCTCCACCATGCTTTTCGCCCGAGCGACGCGCCGGGTTTTTTCGAGAGAAGGCGAAAGCCGAAGCCACATGGATTGTCCGGTCACGGAAAACAGGGACAGTATACATTTTTCCCCACTCCTCCGGGGACAGGTACCGGTACCTGTCCCCAATTCTCCCGGATTGTTTTCCGGCGCGCTCCACCCATATCGGCCGGAGCGACGAGAGGAGTGGCTGAGGCGTGCCGACGAGGGCGCAGGATCGGGTAGGCAGGGGGCCGTTCGCGGCGCTCCTGATCCTGTTGAGCCTGTTCCTGACCTCGGCGACCGCCGCCGCCGGCGCCGGCCAGGATTTGCGGGCTCCGGCCCGCCTCGGATCCAGCCGGCATGCCGCCGCCTCGGCCATCGTCCCGTCCGGGACCCGCAACCCCTCCGACGACGAGCCGCTCGGCACCGGCGCCGATTCTCCCGTCCCGCCGTCCGCGCCCGATATCGTCACCGATCGGCTCGGGACGAGGCCCTCGGCCGAAAGTTCGTCCGCGGCCTGGGCCGCGATCCCGCGACCGGCGGCTTCCGCCTACCGCGCACGAGCCCCTCCAGCCTCCTGAACGGCCGCTTCGAGCGGCCGGCCGGAACCCGATCTCATTCTTGCTGGAGAACGTCATGTCATCCGCAGCTTACAGACTCACGCACATCCACCGCCGCCTCGACGACGCCATTGCCGACGAGACCGGCCGGCGGCTTCCCGACAGCATCAAGCTGCTCCGCCTCAAGAAGCTGCGCCTGGCGGTCAAGGACCGCCTCGCCACGCTGATGAGGCGAAGCCTCACGGCCTGAGCATGAGGGCCGGCGTCCGTCAGGGGCGCCGGCCCGACCGCTTGAGCTTCGTCACGCGGCGGCGGCGAGACCGGGTCCGGCGAGGAAGCGCTCGTAGCCGTCGAAGTCGAAGGCCTCGAGATATTCGGCCTGCATCTCGGCCGTCAGCACCTC
Source organism: Allosphingosinicella sp. (assembly GCA_040514175.1). Classification (GTDB taxonomy): domain Bacteria; phylum Pseudomonadota; class Alphaproteobacteria; order Sphingomonadales; family Sphingomonadaceae; genus Allosphingosinicella. Next base: position 3,527 of record JBEVDE010000029.1, read on the forward strand.
GATCAGGAAGCTTCCTTCCACCCAGAGCTCGATCACATGGAAAGGCCCGCGCGAGCAGACCCTGGCCGGAGCGCCGAAGCGCCGGGCGAGCTCGATCACCGCGTCCGTCTCGAGCGCCGTGGCGATGGCCACATGGACCGGCCCGTTGCGCGAAGGCCGCGCCGCCACCGCCCGGACCGCCGCCTCGCCTTCGTGAAGCTCCGTCCCGAGCGGATAGACTTCGATCGCGCTTCCCCGGTCGTCGCCGGCCATCGCGATCCAGCTCCCCTCCGCCACCGGCGGAAAGGGATAGGCCCGCCCCTGCCAGAGCCCGGCGATCAGCCGCGCCGCCGGCTCCGGCCGCTCGGCCGCCATCGAGATATGAAACAGCATATTGTCCCTCCGGGGAGCGCCGCTCCCGATCGTGGAAAAAGGCCTTGCTGCACCCGTCATGTCCCGTCCCGATGCCGCGCGGGGGCGCAATTCGTGTCGATTGTGCCGGCGTCCCGGATCGCCACCGCCTGAAGGCGATCGTCGCGGCGGCGCGGGACGGCGTCGAGCGGGCCCGCCCCGTCCGCCCGTTTCCTGCGTTCGGCCGGGCTGCTAGTCCGGCCCGATGCTTCTCCTCCCCGCTCTGGCGATCATCGCCTTCGCCGCCGCCTTCCATCTCCACTGGGCGCTCGGCGGCCGGCTCGGCTATTCGGTCTCCCTTCCGCAGCGGCCCGACGGCGACCCGGTGATGGCGCATCGCCTCCCCTGGTGGCGGCCCGCGGCGGCGGCGGTCGCGCTGGGGCTAGGCCTGCTCGCCTGGCTTCTGCTCGGCTATGCCGGCCATCTTCCCCTGCCGCTGCCGAGGGGCCTCGCCCGCGCCGCCCTGCTCGCCACCGGCGCCGCCTTCGTCGCCCGCGCCCTCGTCCCCAACCGCTATGTCGGCCTGTTCAAGACTCTGCGCACCACCCGCTGGGCGCGCTTCGACACCCGCCTCTACAGCCCTCTCTTCCTCCTCCTCGGACTGCTCCTCCTCGCGCTTGCGCTCGAACGTTCCTAAGATCGGCTCATGCTCACCCCCGTCCCGCCCGGCCATATCGGCGCCGTCGTCACCAGGCTCGAGATGAAGGCGCGCCCGCCGCTCCGCCCCCTCCCCGCCTCGCCGCTCCGCCTCGAGCGCTGGCGCGATCCCGAGCCCGCCCGCTACCGCCTGCTCTTCGAGCGGGTCGGCGCGCGCTGGCTCTGGTATTCGCGGCTGCGCATGGACGACGAGACGCTTCGCCGCGAAATGGCGGAGGTCCACGCCATCGTCGACCGGGCGGGAATCGAGGTCGGAATGCTCGAGCTCGACTTCCGCAAGGCGGGCGAGGCGCGGATCCGCTTCCTCGGCCTCGTCCCCGAGCTCGCTGGCAAGGGCCACGGCGCCTGGCTGTTCGCCCACGCCCTCGCTTTGGCCTGGCGCCCCGGCGTCGCCCTGGTCTCGGTCGACACCTGCACGCTCGACCATCCGGCCGCCCTGAAGGCCTATCTCAACGCCGGCTTCACCGCCGTCGGCCAGGCCTTCGAGAGCTTCCCCGATCCGCGCCTCGCCGGCCTCCTGCCCTTGGGAGCGGCGCCTCAGCTGCCGCTTGCGGCGGGCGGCGGACCGGCCAGCTGAAGATAGATTCGCGCGACCATCGTCGCCATGACGACGATGAAGGCGGCGTTGAGAAGCGAGGTCGCGAGCAGCAGGATGAGCTGGCCGAGCCCCCCCTCCTCCGGCGGCCCGGCGACCAGGCTGACGATCAGCCCGACGATCATCGCCGCGACCCCGATCGCCACCATCGCCGCGAGCGTGATCAGCAGGACGAAGCCGAGCAGCTTCCAGAAATGCCCCCGGGTCAGCGCCCAGCTGCGCGTGATGATCGCCACCGGCCCGGCCCCTTCCGCCGCCGCGACCGGGGTCAGGAGCATGAGCCTCACCGCGAAGAACAGGCCGAAGAGGACGAAGACGAGCATGACCAGCCCGATCCGCCCCGCCGTCGCCGGCGTCGGCGCGATCAGATGCTCGGGCCTGACGCCGGTGGCGAGCACCAGGGGCACGAACAGGATCAGCGCCGCGGCGATCAGGATGAAGGCCGCGCCCGCCATCGCCGGAAGCCGCCTCACGCCGTGCCTGAGCGCGTCGCCGACGACATTCTCGCGCCCCAGCGCCAGCGACGAGATGGCGAGCGAGCCGACCATGTTGAGGAGCAGGACGAGGACGAGAAGGACGAGCCACAGCCCCGCCTGGGCCCCGGCGGCCGGCGGCACCGGCAGCGGCGCCAGCCATTGCGTCGCCACGTTGGGAAGGGTGATCAGCGCCACCGCGATGGTGAACAGCGCCCCGAAATGGCGCTTCAGAAAGTCCGCGCTCTCGTTCCAGGCGGTGGTGATCGATAGCCGGCCCATTCATGCTCCCCTTCGCTGAGCGCGCAGCATAGGGGCGCCATCGGGCCCCCTCAAGCCGAAGCCGCCCATGAGTAGTGAAAGGATCGCGAAGCGATCGTGAACTACTCATGGAGACGGCGCAGGCCGGGCGGCGGGGCGCGCGGCCTGAAGGCGCGCGAACCCGTCCCACGTCAGGCGCGGCGTCGCCGCGCCGTCTCACCGGCCCCCATCCGCCGGCGCCTCCCCCCGGCGCAGCCCCCGCG
>JBEVDE010000142.1:0-3974 GCA_040514175.1 Allosphingosinicella sp.
AAAAGCCGCAGAACGAACCGTCGAAGCAACCTGGCGAAGGATCGGAACCCTTCTGGACCGCTTCACACCAGACGAATGCGCCAACTACATCGTAAATGCAGGATATGCGTCTATCTAAGTGCAGATCGCTCTAATCCTGCGGACATGCGGGCTTGCTGCCTCATCGTCGCAATCAGCGGATCAGATCTGATTCACGCGAGGCCCGGCGCGTTGACAAGGAACCGGCGCTTCAGCCCACCGCCCCGACATTGTCGTAGGAATTGCGGTCGATGTACAAATTGTACGGATCGACTCCGGCGTGGGTCGGCCGCCGGTCGGTGACGAAGCGCAATACCTGGTGCCCGGTGCGGATCGGGCGGAGCTCCATTTTGAGGACGTTGCGGCGGTCGAAGCCGGGGCCGCCCGGCTCGGCGGTGAACAGGCCGATCTCGATCGGCTCGTCGAGCCGGGCTCGGCGCTCGTGGCCGCGGCCGCCGGCATAGGTCTTGCCCGCCTTCACCGGCACCGTCACGTCCCAGCGTCCGTCGGCCCGCTTGACCGCTGTCGGCGCCTCGACGCTCAGGTCGTAAAGGGTGATGCGTTCGAACAAATCGGTGATCAGCGCCTGCTGCTCCGGCGTTTTCGCTTCCTCGCGAAGCATCGCGATCAGGTCGAGGGAGCGGGGGTAGGGCGCCCTCGTGAAACGGTAGCGGTCGACGAAGCGGCGAAGGGCGCGGTTCACCGCTTCCTCGCCGAGCCGCTGCTGGAGGAGGTACAAAGCGATCGCGCCCTTGCCGTAATTGACATAATCCTGGTCGAGCCCGGCGCTGGCGAGCGGCTGCTCCTCGAGCACCTGGGTGCGGCGGCCGCTCAAATAACGGTCGAGCTGGAAGCGGAGGAAGAGGCGGATATTGTCCTCGCCCTTGATCCGCCTCAGCACCATCAGCGCGGAATATTGGGACAGCGTTTCGTGAAGGAGGGAGGCGCCCTGCATCCGGGCGCCGACCGTCTGATGCCCCCACCATGGGTGGGCGATCTCGTGGGCGGTGAGCATGGTGACCATGTCGAGCGCCTGCGGGTCCCTGAGATCCATCGGGAAGATGCCCTCGCCGACCGAGATCGTGTTGGCGAAGGCCTGGCCGCCCATGGGATCGGGACGCTCGACGATACGCGCCTGATCGAACTGATAGGGACCGAAGGCCCGGCCGTAATAGTCGATCGAGATCCGCATCGCCTTCATCATCCTCTCGACATTCCAGTGATGCGCGGGGTGGTGGTAGACCGCGTATTCGACGCCTCCGATGGTCTGCCTTCTCACGGCATAGCGGCCCGACTGGATCGAAAAGAAATTCTTGATCGGCGCGTCCGACACGAACCGGACGGTCCGGCGGCCGTCCCGGACTCGCTCGGACACGGGTTTGCCCGGAGCGATGGGGATCTGGTCGGCCTTGGTCGAAATCCTGATGTCGGCGGTGGTCCAGCTGAGGTCGCCGGCGGGGTTGATCGTGGCGGCGGCCGGATCGTTCAGCCGGGGCAAAGGCGGGCGCTCCGGAAGGCCGTATCGGCGGCGCTCTGCCGGGTCCTCGATCAGGCCGATATCGTTCATTCCGATCCGCGGAGTCAGCTCGAGGCTGTTGAGCTCGGTTCCGTTGGGTCGGATCCCCGTCTCGGTGCCCGAGGCCCGGAAGCCGAGCTGCTCGCGGCGCGTCCGGAAGGCGATCGTCCGTTCCTCCCCCGGCTTCATCGGCGCCTCGAAGCGATAGATTCGGTAGCCGAAATCCTTGTCGTCGAGCTCCAGCCGGGCCGCCGGAACGTCGAGCCCGACCAGGACGAGGTCGCGATCCATGAGGCGGATATGGAGCCACTCGATCGGCGCCTCCGTGTCGTTGACCAGCCGGTAGCGGCCGCGCACCTCCGCCCGGACGTCGTCGGGATAGAGCGCGACGTCGAGCTCGACATGCCTGACCGCCGGCTGCGGCAAGGTCGCGTAGCGGAAGAAGCGCTTTTCATATTCGGCGAACCAGCTCTGCCCCTCCCCGGCCCGAAAGTCGTTGAGGACGAGCGTGTTGTAGACGATCCACGATCCGCTCAGGGCGAGGAGCACGGTGGCCGCCAGGGCCGCCCAGCCGGCCGGGCCGCTCAGTCCCGCCGGAATCCGGCGCAGCCGCGGCTTCAGCCTCTGCTCGGCGCCGCGCCGCCAGAGCAGGTGGGCGGCGACCAGAAGCAAAGCCGCCGTCGCCGCCCAGAACAGCCGGAACCACCAGGCCGCCGCCGCGAAATTGCCGGTGCCGCCCATGTCGGACAGAGGCACCGCGGGGACGTTGCCATAGATGAGAAGCGGATGTTGGAGCCCCATCGACGGCCCGAAGATCAGGAGGATGATGTAGAGGAACATCACGCCCCAGCCGGCATATTTGCTCGGGCTGAGCGCCTGGATGAAGACCGCGAGCACGGCGATCAGGAGGACGTCCACCGCGCCCGGCAGAAGATACCAAAGCGCATATTCGCCGGGCGCGACATCCACTCCGCCCGCCAGCCGCTGGGCGAGGATTCCGGTCGCCATTCCGACGATCAGGGTCGCGACCAGGACCAGAGCCAGGCCGAGCATCTTGGGGAGCATCAGGGCCCAGGCCGGAAGCGGAGTCGAATCGATGATCTCGTGGATCTTCCATTCGCGTTCGCGCCAGACGAGCTCGCCGCCGTAATAAGCGGCGATGATGATCAGGATCGTGTCGAAGATCGCCTCGAGGGTCGGCACGGAAATGGCGGTGAGCGGATAGAGCGTCGAGTCCATCCAGCCCGATGGGGTGAGGACGCCCGGAAGCGCGAATCCGAAGGCCATGAGGAGCAGGATCAGGAAGGCGGGGCTCTTGAGGATGTAGCGCGCCTCCATCCCGGCGCGGGCGGCGAATTGCGCCAAAGCGGCACGGCGGTCGAAGCGCGGCTTGGCGAGCCGGGTGAACGATGCGCCTGCGCGGGACGAAGGCGGCGCGGCCGTCGCCTCCTGCCGCGCGAGCCTGCGCTGCCGCCGGCGCGACAGGCGTCGGTCGGAGAAGCGGAAGCGGTAATAGGTCAGCGCCAGCAGACCGATCGCCAGGCCGATCCAGAACAGCCGGCTCAGAAGCAGCATGGGGGTGACGGCGATGGCGCCGGCATTGAGCTCGGCGGCGGTGAAATAGCGCGAGCCCGCCATGTAGGCGGACATTCCGAGAGGATCGGCGAAGACCCGGAAATCCGCCAGCTGCGGCTGGCTCTGCATCAGCCCTTGCGAGAAAAGGTAGAGGAAGAGGAAGCCGACCACCCCGATGAAGGTCCCCGCCGTCGAGCGGGTCGCAGTGGCGAGCGCGAACAGAAGCGCCGAGATGATGAAGGCGTTGGGAAAAGCGAACAGGCCGTAGCCGTAAGCGAAAGCTTCGAACCGATTGGGCCCGAGCATCTCCTGGTCGGCGAACGGCATCAGAGTGCCGATCCACTGGCCGAGCGTGACCGTCGCCAGCACCAGCGCGCCCGCGGCGAAGGCGCCGAGAAAGCGGCCGAACAGATAGCCGGCCTTCCCGATCCGGGTGGAGCGGACGATCGGGCCGAACCCGGTCTGGTCGTCGCGCACGATGACGTTCGAGACGAAGGCCGCGCCCAGGAACAGGAAGACGAGCGACACCATCAGGTGGGAGACGATGATCGCGTGCGGGGCGTTGAACAGGACGTTGCCGCCCCCGGCGGTCGCGATCTTCGCCACCGCCATGTCGGTGAAGGCGGCGATGAAGAGGAGGGCCGCCGCCGCCATGAAAAGCGGGCTCCTGATCTGGTAGCGGAATTCGAATGCCGCGATCTTGCCGAACATGTCCTATTTCCTCAGGCGGCCCGGCGGGACTGGTCGAGGGTCGAGAAATAGACGTCCTCGAGGCCGCCTTCGACCGCGGCGAAGCCGTCGCCCGGATCGGAATCGGCAAGGACGTGGATGATAGTCCGGCCGGCGAAGAGGCGGGTCGAGATGA
>JBEVDE010000144.1:0-8602 GCA_040514175.1 Allosphingosinicella sp.
TGCCGCCGCTCTCCTCCGAGACGTAGATCGACCCGAAGCCGAGCCCGGCCGCCTCCCGGATCGTGTCGCGGGGGACGATATGCTTCTCGTCCCATTCCGCGGCATGGGGCGTGATCGCGTCGGCGGTGAATGCGCGCGCCATCTCCTGGATCTGGCGCTGCTCGTCATTGAGGTCGAACTGGCTCATGCGCGCGCTCTAGCGAACGCGGCGGGAATCGCAATCCGAAGGGTTCAGGCGAATATCTTCAGAGCGCTGACGACCGCGACCACGAACGCCGCCATCGCAGCCATTCTTATGGTCAGCCGAATTTCCATGGCGTTCATCTCGGCCCGGAAGCTGGTGGAAAGCTCCTTCATCTCGGCCCGGAAGCTCGCGGAAAGCTCCTTCATCTCGGAACGGAGGCTGGTGGAAAGCTCGTTCATCTCGGAACGGAGGCTGGTGGAAAGCTCGTTCATCTCCGAACGGAGGCTGGTGGAAAGCTCCTTCATCTCCGCGCGCAGGCCGATATCCACCTCGCGAAGGTCGGTCTTGGTGGTGATGGACTGCAGCACGATGTCACCCATGGCGTCGGCGAGCGCCTCGGCGTGTGGGACGCTCATCCCCGCCGCTTCTAGCCGCTTTACGAAGGCATGGGTATCGAAAGCCACGCGAGCGTTCATGGAGTCGGGATAGCAGGTTTCGGTTTCCGTTCAAAGAGACGAAGACATCACCGCTTTGCGTGAGGCGTTTCCGGCGATTGATTGAGCACCCGCTCGGCGAAGAGGGCGTTGGCGACCTTCAGATCCTCGCGCTCGTACCAGCGCGGTGCCGGGAGGCCCTTCTGCCAGGCCATCGCCTCGATCCTTGTCCCCTGGGCCGAGGGCACGTCTGGAGCGGCGCCGGCGAGCGGATCGGCATAGGCCTCGTCGGCGTCGATGATCTCCCACCCGTCCTTGCGCAGAGCCTCGACCAAGGCGGGAAGGAAGAGGGCGGCGAGGTCGGTCTCGTGGAGCAGGAGGACATGCGCCGGCGAACGGCCGAGGGTGCGGCGGGCGAGGCCGTCGTAGAAGTCGGCGGCCCCCACCATCGTCTCGACGTAGAGCTCGCGAAGCGCCGCCATGTCCATGTCCTTGCCGGCTTCGCGCGCCGCGACGGTCAGCGCCTCCATGTTCCAGTCGGCGCCGTCGGCGGTGACGTAGCCGTTGGCGAGGCCGCGCGCCGTCAGCCCGGCGCGGACCGAGTCGCGCTTCGCCTTGTCGCTCCGCCCTTCGTCGAGGAAGGGGAAGCGGAACCAGGGCCGGCTGCCAGGCCGGTGGCGAAGCCAGGCCGACGCGCGGTCGATATCCTCGAGATAGTCCTGGACCGGGGTCTGGGAGAGCCGCCGGTGGGCATGGCTGTGGTTGGCGATGAGGTGGCCGGCGCCGGCATACATCATGATCCGCGCTTCGCCGCCCTTGCCCTCGGGCTTGTCGAGATTGCCGGTGGTGACGAAGAAGACCGCCTGCTTCACTCCGGCGGCGGCGAGGCCGGAGATTATGCTTTGGGTGCGCTGGTCGGGCGTCAGGAAAGCGCCGGGGCGGCGCGGCACGTCGTCGAAGCTGAGCGCGATCCGCTTCGGCCGAGCCTCTGTAGCGGCGGCGAAGCTCAGGAGAAGGAAGGCGAACAGCAGGCGGATCATTCCGGGGCCCTAGCTTACGAGAAGATTTTGAGGGCTCCCAGGACGGCGATCGTCATTGTGGTCGACGCGGCGATCATCACGCCCATGCGTGAAGCCATTCGCAGTTCCAGCGCGTTCATCTCGGCACGGAGGGTCACGCCGAGATTCTTTATCTCGGCGCGCAGGCTGACTTCCACTTCTCGCAAGTCCGACTTCGTTGCGATGGACTGTAGCACGATGTCACCCAATGCGTCGGCGAGCGCCTCGGCATGCGCGACGCTCAGGCCTCCGGCTTCTAGCCGCTTTATGAAGGCGTGGGTATCAAAAGCTACGCGGACATTCATCCGGACAGGATAGCATGTTGCGCTTTTCGCGCAAAGCACCGTTCGATCTTATCGTTTAGCGTTCACCCCATGGTCGGGATGACGAAGGCGTTCTCGCCCGTCACGCTTCCGTCCGGCCACCGCTGGGTGACCGTCTTGGTCTTCGTCCAGAAGCGGACGCCCTCCATGCCGTGCTGGTTGATGTCGCCGAAGCCGCTGCGCTTCCAGCCGCCGAACGTGTGGTAGGCGACCGGCACCGGGATCGGCACGTTGATCCCGACCATCCCGACATTGACGCGGGCCGCGAACTCGCGCGCGGCATGGCCGTTGCGGGTGAAGATGGCGACCCCGTTGCCATACGGGTGCTCGGAGGGGAGGCGAAGCGCCTCCTCGAAGCTTTCGGCGCGCACCATCTGCAGGACCGGCCCGAAAATCTCCTCCTGGTAGGAGCGGAAGCTCGGCTTGACATGGTCGAAGAAGGTCGGGCCGATGAAGAAGCCCTCCTCATGGCCCTGGAGCTTGAACCCTCGTCCGTCGATGACGAGCTCGCCGCCCTCGTCGGCGCACATCTGGATGTAGCTCTCGATTCGGCCGCGGTGGGCGGCGTTGACCACCGGCCCGTAATGGGCCTCGGCGTCGGTCGAGATTCCGACGCGCAGGCCCTCGATCGCCGGGATCAGCTTCTCGCGCAGGTTGGCCGCGGTCTTCTCGCCGACCGGGACGACCACCGGAAGCGCCATGCAGCGCTCCCCGGCCGAGCCGAAGGCGGCGCCGGCGAGGTCGTTGACCACCATGTCGAGATCGGCGTCCGGCATGACGATGCCGTGGTTCTTGGCGCCGCCGAAGGCCTGCACCCGTTTCCCGTTCTCGGTGCCGCGAGAGTAGATATAGTGCGCGATGTCGCTCGATCCGACGAAGCTGATCGCCCTGATCTCCTCATGGTCGAGGATCGCGTCGACCATCTCCTTGTCGCCATGGACGACCTGAAGGATGCCGTCGGGCAGGCCCGCCGCCTTCATCAGCTCGGCCAGGCGCACCGGCACCGAAGGGTCGCGCTCGCTGGGCTTCAGGATGAAGGCATTGCCGCAGGCGATGGCGACCCCGAACATCCACATCGGGATCATCGCCGGGAAGTTGAACGGCGTGATCCCGGCGACCAGGCCGAGCGGCTGGCGCATCGAATAGACGTCGATCCCGGGGCCCGCGCCCTGGGTATATTCGCCCTTCAGGGCGTGCGGGATGCCGCAGGCGAACTCGATCACCTCGAGCCCGCGCTGGAGGTCGCCGCGGGCGTCGGCGATCACCTTGCCATGCTCGGAGGCCAGGAGGAGGGCGAGATCCTCCATATTCTGCTCGACCAGCGCCTTGAAGTTGAACATCACCCGCGCCCGGCGCTGCGGGTTGGTCGCCGCCCAGGCGGGGAAAGCCTCGCGGGCGGCGGCGACCGCGCGCTCGAGGTCGGCGGCCGTGCCGAGACGGACCTTGGCCTGCACGCCGCCATTGTTCGGGTCGAACACGTCGCCCTGCCGCTCGCCGGACGCGTGCGCCGCGCCGCCGATGAAATGATCGATGTTACGCATGATGAGTCCTTGGACCGGGGATTTCGTGGATTGCCAGCCCACTAGCCAAGGCCGCGGGGAAATGCCAGTTGCTCCGTCGCCCCAGCGAAGGCTGGGGCCCCAGCGAGAAAGGGGCTCCAGCGACTTCTTGTCCTGGGATGCCAGCCTGCGCTGGGATGACGGGAGAGGCGAATGAAACTGGGTTCCCTCAAAGGCGGCCGCGACGGGCGGCTGGTGGTGGTGAGCAACGACCTCGCCTGGTGCGCCGACGCGACCCACATCGCCCCGACGCTTCAGGCGGCGCTCGACGAATGGGACCGGCTCGCTCCCCAGCTCGAGCTGCTCGCCACCGATCTCGAGCATGGCGTCATCCCCCGCGACCGCTTCCACGAGCGCGAGGCGCTGGCGCCGCTGCCCCGGGCCTATCAATGGGCGGACGGCTCGGCCTATGTGAACCACGTCGCCCTCGTCCGGCAGGCCCGCGCGGCCGAGATGCCGGCCAGCTTCTGGACCGACCCGCTCATGTATCAGGGCGGCTCCGACGAGATGCTCCCGCCGCGCTCGGCCATCGGCCTCGCCGACGAGGCCTGGGGCTGCGACTGCGAGGCCGAGGTGGTGGTGGTGACCGACGACGTCCCCCAGGGCATCACCCCCGAGGAGGCGAGGGACCACATATTGCTCGTCGGCCTGGTCAACGACGTCTCGCTTCGCAACCTCATCCCCGCCGAGCTCGGCAAGGGCTTCGGCTTCCTCCAGTCCAAGCCCGCTTCCGCTTTGTCGCCGGTCTTCGTCACTCCGGAGCAGCTCGGCGACCGGTTCAGGGACGGCAAGCTCCACGGCGCCCTCAAGGTCGACCTGAACGGAAAGCCGTTCGGCCGCGCCGACGCCGGCGCCGACATGACCTTCGACTTCGGCACCTTGATCGCCCATCTCGCCAAGACCCGGAACCTCGGCGCCGGCTCGATCATCGGCTCCGGCACGGTCTCCAACCGCGGCGAGGACGGCGGCCCCGGCAAGCCGATCGACCAGGGCGGCCTAGGCTATTCGTGCATCGCGGAAGTGCGCACGGTGGAGACCATTCTCGAGGGCAAGGCGAAGACCGAATTCCTCAAGCGCGGCGACACGGTCCGGATCTGGATGGACGACGAAGCCGGCCACCCCATCTTCGGAGTGATCGAGCAGATCGTTTCCTAAATCCTCCCCGGCATTTGCCGGGGAGGGGGACCATGCGAAGCATGGTGGAGGGGTTCTGTCCTCAGACTCTGAAGAACCCCTCCACCGCGCTTCGCGCGGTCCCCCTCCCCGCGAAATCGCGGGGAGGATTTTGGTCACACCACCGGCCCGACATTGTCGTCGCTGTTGCGGTCGATGTAGAAATTATAGGGGTCGATGCCGGCGTGGCTCGGCTTGCGGTCGGTGACGAAGCGGAAGACCTGCTTGCCGCTTCGCACCGGCTGGCGCTGCATCAGCAGGATCTTCCTCCGGTCGAAGGCGCCGTCGCCGGGCCTGGCGGAGAACAGGCCGATGGCGATCCGGTCGGCCAGCGCGGCGGGCCGCTCCTTGCCCTTGCCGTCGGCATAGAATTTCTTCGCCTCCACCGGCACCGTCACGTCCCATCGGCCGTCCGGGCGCTTCACCGCCTTCGCCTCGCCGACCTTGAGGTCGTAGAGGGTGATGCGCTCGAACAGGTCGGTGATCAGCGCCTGGTCCTCGGGCGTCTTCGCCTCCCTGCGGAACGCCTCGACCAGCTCGATCGAGCGCGGATAGGGCGCGCCCTTGAACTTGTATTTGTCGAGGATGGTGCGCAGCGCCCGGTTGACCGCGGCCTCGCCGAGCCGGTCCTGAAGCAGATACATGACCAGCGAGCCCTTGCGGTAATGGATATATTGCTGGTTCTCGACCCGCATCAGCGGCAGCTCCTCGACCAGCTCGCCGCCGCGGTCGCGGAGATAGCGGTCGAGCTCGAACTTGAGGAAGCGCCGGATCTTGTCCTCGCCATAGAGGTGCTTCATCACCATCAGGGCCGAATATTGGGCGAGCGTCTCCGACAGCATCGTTCCGCCCTGAGTCTCGGCGCCGATGACCTGGTGCGCCCAATATTGGTGGCCGAGCTCGTGGGCGGTGACGTAGGTGACATAGTCGATTTTCGAGGGGTCGCTATTGTCGGCGACGAAGCCGATCGCCTCCGAATAGGGCATGGTGTTGGCGAAGGCCTGGGCGAAGCTGGCATAGGCCGGAAACTCGATGATCCGCGCCTGATCGAACTGATAGGGCCCGAAATTGGCCTGATAATAATTGAGCGAATGCTGCATCGCATCCAGCATCCGCTTGACGTTCCGCTCGTGGCCGGGATGGTAGTAGACCGCGAGCTCGATGCCGGGCTCCTGCGGCATGGGTCCGTTGCCGTAGTACATCCGCTTCTGCACCGCGTAGCGGGCCGACTGGATCGAGAAGAAGGTCAGGATCGGAGCGTCCGAGACGAAGCGCGCCGTCCGGCGCCCCCCGGCGACCACGTCCGACACTTTCTTGCCGGGCGCGATCGGAACCTGGTCGGCCTCGGTCGAGACGATGATGTCCGCGGTCGACCAGCCGCCGCCGAAATAGGTCTTCCGGGTCGCTGAGAGGTCCTCGAGCTTCGGCGGGCGCTGCTCGGCCGGGAGGCCGTATTTGCGCCGCTTCGAGCGGTCCTGGAGAAGCATCAGCCGATCCATGCCGATCGCCGGAGCGATCTCCATGTTGTTGAGGAAAGTGCCGTTGCCGACGAGCCGGGTGTCGCCCTGGGAGTTGCGGAAGCCGCGCTGCCAGCGGCGAGTCTCGAAGCTGAGCGCGCGGGTTTCCCCCGGCCGCATCGGCGAGTCGAGCGCGTAGATCCGGTAGCCGAACGCCTTGTCGTCGGAACGGAGCCGGGCGCCGGGAAAGGCGAGGCCGAGCAGCTCGAGCTCCCGGGGCGGCATGCGCACATGGACTTCGCTGATCGGCGCATCGGTGAGGTTGGTGAGCTCGTAGCGGCCCTTGACCAGCGCCCTGGTCTCGCTCGGATAGAGCGCGACGTCGAGCATCACCTTCGAGATGGTCGGCTGCGGCACCTTCTCATATTTGAGATATTTCTTCTCATATTCGGCGACGAACTCGTCGCGCGCGCTGTTCGTCTCGTAGGAATTGAGGACGTTGGTGTTGTACCAGGCATAAGCTCCGGTCGCGGCGAACACGGCCAGGGCGGCTCCGCCGACGACCCCGGGGGCGCCGATCAGCCGGCGGGGCGCCCGGCGCAGCCGCGGCTTCAGCCGGGTCTCGGTGCCGCGCCTCCACAGCAGGTGCGAGACGACCAGCAGGATGACGCAGAAGGCGGCCCAGTAGAGCCTGAACCACCAGGCGCCGATCCAGTAGGTGCCGGCGCCGTTCATGTCCGACAGCGGCTCCTGCGGGGTCGAGCCGAACTGGTACAGATTATGCTCGAAGCCGAGCGAATTCATGACGATGGTCGAGACGATGTAGACGACCATCACCGCCCAGCCGACATATTTGTTGGGGCTCAGCGACTGGACGAAGACGGCGAGCACGGCGATCATCACCATCCCGACGCCCTGCGGGAGGACGTACCAGAGGACATAATGGTCGAGCTGGAGGTCGGTATAGCCCCGGATCAGCTGGACCAGCACCGCCGCGACGACGCTGAACAGCAAGGTGACGAACAGGACCAGGGTCACCGCAAGGGTCTTCGGCACGACATAGGCCCAGTTGGGCAGCGGGGTCGCATCGATGATCTCGTGCATCCGCCGGTCGCGCTCGCGCCAGACCAGTTCGCCCGCATAATAGATCGCGATGATGATCGGGAAGATACCGAACGAGCCGGCGACGATGGGGATCATGGCGCTCGTCACCGGCAGGATCGGCGTTCCGAACATCTCGCGGCTGAACCACAGGCTCGCGGCCGTGTTGATCATGCCGAGGGCGACGAGAACGGCGAAGGCGGGGCTCTTGAAGACCTGCTTCATCTCGAATTTCGTCCGCACCCACAGCTGCATCCAGGCGGCGGAGCCGGCCCGGCCGGGCAAAGGCTGCATCGGCGCGTGAGCGGTGGCGGGTTCGGCCTCGGCGACCTCGTCCTTCCTGCGCTTCTTGGAAAGGCCGGGCTCGGCGAAACGGTAGCGGGCGATCCCGAGCGCCAGGAAGGCCGCCGCGACGCCGAGCCAGATCAGGCGGTTGAGCAGGATCGCCCCCTCGACCGCCGGCATCGTCACGTTGGATTCGGCGGCGGTCCAGTAGCGCGCGGCGTTGCGAAAGGCGCCGGCGCCGAACGGCTCGATCAAGGCCATCGTATCGCGCAGCTCCGGCTTGGCCTGGGCCACGCCGGTGAGGATCAGCCAGCCGAGGAAGAAGAAGATGACGGCGACATAGGTCCACATCATCGACCGGGTCAGGGTCGCGGCGGTGAAGAAGATCGCGCCGGTCACCAGCAGGTTGGGAAGGCCGAAGACGAGCAGGCCGTAGGCATAATAAGCGAGGCGGTTGGGCCCGAGCGTCTCGGCGTCGACCCAGGGCATCAGCGAGCCGATCCAGGTTCCGAGCGGGATGAACAGGAAAGCCAGGGCCGCCGCGACGACGGCGCCGGCGAAGCGCCCGCCCAGATATTGGAAGCGGCTGATCGGCGTGGACCGGATGATCGGCCCGAAGCCGGTATCGTCGTCGCGCACCACGACGTTGGCGACGAATGCGGTCGTCACGAACATGAAGAACAGGCTGAGGATGATCTGGATCTGGGCGAGCGCCACGGGGCTGTTCTTGTGGATGTTGCCGCCCGCGCCGATCTGCACGTTCTGGGAGGCCATCGCGCCGAAGGTCATCAGCAGGAACAGCACCGCCGCCACCCAGAAGACGGGATTCTTGATCTGGTAGCGAAGCTCGAAGCGGGCGATCTTGAGGAACATGCGGCTTGCTCCTCAGGCGGCTCGGCGGGACTGGTCGAGGGTCGAGAAATAGACGTCCTCGAGGCCGCCTTCGACCGCGGCGAAGCCGTCGCCCGGATCGGAATCGGCAAGGACGTGGATGATAGTCCGGCCGGCGAAGAGGCGGGTCGAGATGA
>JBEVDE010000233.1:0-4785 GCA_040514175.1 Allosphingosinicella sp.
ATGCCGAAGAACGAGGCCATCTGGGAAGCCGGACACAAGCGCGCCCAGCCGATCGTCATGACGACGGTGGCGATGGTCGCCGGAATGCTGCCCATCGCCCTCTCGCTCTCGGGCGACGGAAGCTGGCGGGCGCCGATGGGGATCGTCGTCATCGGCGGCCTCATCCTGTCGACGGTCCTCACCCTCGTCATCGTCCCGGCCGGCTTCAGCCTCGCCGACAGCTTCGAGCGGTGGCTCGGTCCCAAGGTCGGGAAGATGCTCACCTACGGCGGCGCCAAGGACCACGGCCCGGCGACGGTTCAGCCGGCTGAATAGCCTATCCTCCCCATCGTGCAGCGATGGGGAGGGGGACCAGGCGAAGCCTGGTGGAGGGGTAGCTGCCGAACGTTCGGATGACCTCGCTCGAACCCGCCGAGCCCAGCGCCAATTACCCCTCCACCGCCAAAATCGGCGGTCCCCCTCCCCATGCTCCGCATGGGGAGGATGAGAGGGGGCATTGCCGCTGGTGCGCAGGCACCCTAGGTTCAGCCGATGCGCAACATCTCCAGCTGGGCGATCCGCAATCCGGTCTTTCCGCTCGTGCTGTTCGCGGCGCTGAGCCTGCTCGGCCTGGTCAGCTTCATGCGGATGGACGTCAACGACAATCCGGACATCGAATTCCCGGCCGCGCTCATCTTCGTCTCCCAGCCGGGCGCCGCGCCCACCGAGATGGAGACCCAGGTCACCCAGCGCATCGAGGCGGCGGTGCGCGGCATCAACGGCGTCGACGAGATCGCCTCCACCGTCGGCGAGGGCTCCTCGCAGACCTTCGTCCAGTTCGTCATCGGAACGCCGGTCGACCGGGGCGTCAACGACGTCCGCGACGCCGTCGCCAACATCCGGAGCGACCTTCCCGAGGGCATATTGGAGCCGCGGGTGCAGCGGGTCGACATCGCCGGCGGGCCGCTCGCCATCTATTCGGCCGAGACCAGCGACATGTCGCTCGAGGAATTGAGCTGGTACGTCGACAATACCGTCGCCAAGCGCCTGCTCAGCGTCGAGGGCATGTCGGAGGTTCGCCGGTCGGGCGGGGTAAGCCGCGAGATCAGGATCATCCTCGATCCGGCGAAGATGCAGGCGAACGGCCTCACCGCCACCCAGGTCAACGCCCAGCTTCGCCAGGTCAATATCAACGCCGCCGGCGGCCGCGCCGAGATCGCCGGCTCGGAGCAGTCGGTGCGGGTGCTCGGCAATGCCGCAAGCGCCTTCGCGCTCGGCGAGACCCAGATCTCGCTTCCGGGCGGTCGGACGGTGAAGCTCTCGGCGATCGCCGACGTCCGCGATTCCTATGCCGAGCAGCGCAGCCTCGCGACCATGAACGGCCGCCAGGTGCTGAGCTTCCGGGTCACGAGGGCCAAGGGCTATTCGGACGTCACCGTCTACGAGGATGCGGTGAAGGCGCTCGAGCAGCTCGAGAAGGACAATCCCAAGGTCAAGTTCACGCAGATGTTCACCAGCGTGGACTATGTGAAGTCCCAATATCACAGCGCGATGGAGGCGATGGTCGAGGGCGCGGTGCTCGCCGTCCTCGTCGTCCTCCTGTTCCTTCGCGACTGGCGCGCGACGCTCATTTCGGCGCTGGCGATTCCGCTGTCCGCCATCCCGACCTTCTGGTTCATGGACCTGATGGGCTTCTCGCTGAACGGGCTCAGCCTGCTCGCCCTGAGCCTCGTCGCCGGAGTCCTGGTCGACGACGCGATCGTCGAGATCGAGAATATCGTCCGGCACATGAGGATGGGCAAATCGGCCTATCAGGCCGCCATCGACGCCGCCGACGAGATCGGCCTGGCGGTGGTCGCGACCACCTTCTCGATCGTCGCCGTGTTCATGCCGGTCGGCCTGATGCCGGGCATCTCGGGCCAGTTCTTCAAGAATTTCGGCTTCACCGTCGTCGCCGCGGTGCTCACCAGCCTGGCGGTGGCGCGGCTGATCACGCCGCTCGCCGCCGCTTACTTCCTCAAGGCCAAGGGCCAGGCCAGCCACGGCGAGGGCTGGATGATGGACCGCTATGTCGGGATGCTGCGCTGGTCGCTCAGGAACCGCTGGTGGACGATGATGATCGGCGTCGTCGCCTTCGTCGCCACCATCCTGTCGTTCGCGACCCTGCCGATGACCTTCCAGCCGCCGCTCAACCTCGACTTCAGCCAGGTCCAGATCGAGATGCCGCCGGGCTCGACGATCGAGCGCACCGGCGTGGTGGCGAACAAGGTGACCCGCCTGCTCCGCTCGAAGCCGGAGGTCGAGAACGCATTCGCCGACGTCAGCCCGACCAGCGCCGAGCTGTTCGTGACCCTGAAGCCGGACCGCCAGCGGACCAGCGTCGAGTTCGAGCGCGCCTATGCGCCCGAGCTCCAGTCGATCCCCGACGCCCGCATCAACTTCCAGTCGCAGGCCGGCGACGGCAGCGGCCGCGACCTCAACGTCACCCTCGTCGGCGACGATCCCGCCAAGATCGAGCTGGCCGCCGAGCGGATCATCGCCGGGATGCGCAAATTGCCCGAGATCAGGGCGCCCCGGATCAACGGCGAGCTGCAGCGGCCCGAGATCACGATCACGCCGAGGCTCGACCTCGCCGCCGACCTCGGAGTCACCACCGCGGCGCTGAGTCAGACGATCCGGATCGCCACGCTCGGCGAGATCGACCAGAACAGCGCCAAATTCTCTTTGTCCGACCGGCAGGTGCCGATCCGGGTCGCGATGCCGCAATCGTCGCGGCGCAACGTGTCGACGATCGAGAATCTGCCGGTGCCGACCGCCAGCGGCGGCTCGGTGCCCCTGAAGCATGTCGCGGAGATCAGCTTCGGCGCCGGGCCGAGCCAGGTCAAACGCTACAACCAGCGCCGCCGCACCTCGATCGGGGCCGATCTCGCCCCCGGCATCGTCACCAGCGACGCGATGAAGAAGATCGAGGCTCTGCCGGCGGTCCTGAACCTGCCGGACGGAGTCGAGAAGGTCGAGGTCGGAGCGGCCAAATGGCAGGCCGAGCTGGTCAAGAACTTCATCCTCGCCGTCGTCGCCGGCGTGTTCCTCGTCTTCGCGGTCCTGGTCCTCCTCTACAAGAGGGTGCTTCCGCCCTTCGTCAACATGGGCTCGCTCCTGCTCGCGCCTCTGGGCGGAGCGCTCGCCCTGCACGTCACCGGCAATCCGATGTCGCTTCCGGTGATGATCGGGATCCTCATGCTGCTCGGCATCGTCGCCAAGAACTCGATCCTGCTCATCGACTTCGCGATCGAGGAGATCGGCAAGGGCGTGCCCAAGGACGAAGCGATCGTCGACGCCGGCCACAAGCGCGCCCAGCCCATCGTCATGACGACGGTGGCGATGGTCGCCGGCATGCTTCCCATCGCCATGTCCTTCACCGGCGACGGCAGCTGGCGGGCGCCGATGGGCGTGGTCGTGATCGGCGGCCTCGTCCTCTCGACGATCCTGACCCTCGTCATCGTCCCGGCCGGCTTCAGCCTCGCCGACAGCTTCGAGCAATGGCTGGGCAAGCGGCTGGGCCGGGTGCTGACCTATCATGGCGAGGACGGCGAGAAGCGGCCGGCGCCGCAGGCGGCCGAGTGAACCTTCGCGCCGTGGGCGGATTGGGGCGTCATGGTCCCCGCTGAAGCGCCCCGCCACGGCATCCGCGCGATGCGCATCATCGCCACCGGCATGCTGGTGGCGATGGCGGCCGTCTTCGTCGCCGCCAATTCCTATGACGAAGCCTATCCCTGGCTCGGCTTCGTCAAGGCCTTCGCCGAGGCGGCGATGGTCGGCGGCCTCGCCGACTGGTTCGCGGTCACCGCTCTGTTCCGCCATCCGCTCGGACTGCCCATACCGCACACCGCCATCATCCCGCGCAACAAGGACCGGATCGGCGCGACTCTAGCCTCTTTCCTCCGCGACAATTTCCTCATTCCCCGGGTCGTCGCCCGGCGGATGCGCAACGTCGACATCGCCGGCGCCATCGGCCGATTCCTCGCCAACCCGCCGCCCGAGGGGCGCTTGCGGCAGGGCGGCTCGAGGCTGATCGCGGACCTTCTGGAGGCGCTCGACCAGGAGCGGCTCGGCGGCATGGTCAAATCCGCCATGGCCTCGCGGATGCGGACTCTCGAAGTCTCGCCGCTGCTCGGGCAGACGCTCGAGGCGGCGATCACCGAGGAGCGGCACATCCCCATCCTCGACGGCATCGTCACCTGGGCGGGCCGGACCCTCGACGCCAACGAGGATCTGATCCGAAAGATGGTGCACGACCGCGCCGGCATGATCATGCGCCTCTCCGGCCTCGACGAGAAGCTCGCCGACGGCATCGTCGACGGACTGAGGCGACTGACCATCGACATGGCCATCGACCCCGCCCATCCCTTGCGCGCCAAAGCCGAGGAAGCGCTCGCCGCGCTCGCCTGGGACATGCGCTTCGACCCCGATATGCAGGGGAAGGTCGAAGGCTGGAAGAACGAGATCATCGCCAACAAGGCGGTCACCGATTGGCTGGGCGGCCTGTGGGAGAACAGCCGCGCCGCCCTGCTGAAGGCGGCGCGGGATCCGGAAGCGGCGATGGCCGGCCGCTTCGGCGAGGCCCTGAAGCAATTGGGCGAGACCCTCCAGCAGGACGGCCGGCTCAACAAGGCGATCAACCAGTTCGCCCGCCGCCTGGTCGTCGGAACCGCGGCCACCTACGGCAGCGGCATCGTCACCCTCGTGTCGGACACGGTGCGGGGCTGGGACGCCCGCACCGTGACCGGGCGGCTTGAGAATGCGGTC
>JBEVDE010000403.1:0-9763 GCA_040514175.1 Allosphingosinicella sp.
CACCGCAGGGTAGCGTGCGTTATGACAGCCATGGATCTCAGCCTTTGCTGGGATGACAGGGACTAGGATTATGGCGGTTACCGGGATCGGCGGGTTCTTCTTCCGGGCGCAGGACCCGGAGGCGTTGGGTAAATGGTATGCCACCCATCTCGGCGTCGGCGCGGGCGATTATGGTGCGTGGGAGACGCAAGCCGGCACCTCGGTCTTCTCGCCGTTCAAGGCCGACACCGATTATTTCGCCGCCGACAAGCGATGGATGCTCAACCTGCGCGTCGACGATCTCGACGGGCTGATCGCCACCCTGCGCGATGCCCGGATCGAGGTCGTCACCAAGCCCGAATGGGACATGCCCGGCGTCGGCCGGTTCGCGCGAATCCATGATCCCGAGGGCAATCCGATCGAGCTGTGGCAACCCGACCTTGAAGGCGGCGCCGCGGCAGATTAAATTGGCGCCATGGCAATCCGTTCGATCATCGAGGCACCCGATCCCCGGCTGCGCGTCAAATCCACCCCTGTCGAGACGGTGGATGACGATCTGCGCGCGCTGATCGCCGACATGTTCGAGACGATGTATGCCGCCCCCGGCATCGGCCTGGCCGCGATCCAGGTCGGCGTGCCCAAGCGCGTGCTGGTGATCGACCTGCAGGAAGACGAGGATGCCGATGGCCAGCCGATCCGCAAGCCTTTGGTCTTCATCAACCCCGAGCTGACCGATCCCTCGACCGACAGGAATATCTATAATGAGGGCTGCCTGTCGGTGCCCGACCAATATGCCGAGGTTGAACGCCCGGCGACGGTCCGCGCGCGCTGGCTCGATGGCGACGGCGTCCAGCATGACGACCTGATCGACGGCATGCTCGCCACCTGCCTCCAGCACGAGATGGACCATCTCGAGGGCATCCTCTTCATCGACTATCTCTCGCGGCTGAAGCGCGACATGATCCTGAGGAAGCTCGCCAAGGCGCGCAAGCTGGCGGCGTAGACTTCCCCTCCCTGGAAGGGAGGGGTCAGGGGTGGGTCCGCCGCAGGCGGCCGAAACTCGGAAGTCAGCCAGAAGTCTCGCTTCGCTCGCCTACCCACCCCCGGCCCCTCCCTTGCAGGGAGGGGAGATATCCACAACTTAGGACGCCCGCCCCTTTACCATTTCCGACAGCTGCCGTAGGTTCGCCCTTCGTTCCAGGGGCGCAACATGGACTCCGCGGCTATCGTCTTCGTCATTCTCGCCCTCGCCGCGGGCGCCGCCGCCGGCTGGTTCATCGGCGCTCGCCAGGCCGCGCTCTACCGCAAGGAGCGCGACGACCGAACCGAGGATTTCCGAAAGGCGATCGCCGATCTCGCCGGAATGCAGGAGAAGCTCGACCAGGCCCGCCTGGCCTGCGCCGACGCCCGAACCGAATGCGCCCGCCTTTCCGCCGGGCAGGAGGAGCGCGAGCGCGCCTTCGAGGCGCGGCTCAGCGAATTGCGCGAATCGCGGGAGGCTTTGTCGGCCCAGTTCAGCGAGATAGGCGGAAAGCTTCTGGGCGAAGCTCAGAAGAGCTTTCTCGAACGCGCCGACGCGCGCTTCAACCAGGCCGGCGAGAAGCATGAGGAAAAGCTGCGCGCTCTGCTCCAGCCGGTCGAAACGACCCTGAAGCGCTACGAGGAAGGCCTGGCGCAGGTCGAGAAGGAGCGCGTCGGAAGCTATCGCGAGCTGCGCGAGGCGGTCGACCTGGTCCGTTCCGGCCAGAGCCAGGTGCGCGACGAGACCGCCCGGCTGGTCAGCGCGCTTCGCCACAGCCCCAAGTCGCGCGGCCGCTGGGGCGAGCAGTCGCTGAAGAACGTGCTCGAGCAGGCCGGCTTGTCCCCGTTCGCCGACTATCAGTCCGAGGTCAGCGTCGACACCGACGACGGTCGCCTCCGCCCGGACGTCATCGTCCGCCTCCCCGGCGGGCGCAAGCTGATCATCGACGCCAAATGCTCGCTCAATGCGTTCCTCGACGCTTCCGAGGAAGTGGATGAGGTCGCGCGCGTTGCGCATTTGAAGGCCCATGCCGGCTCGATCCGCAACCACGCGCAGAAGCTCGGCGGCAAGAATTACTGGGACCAGTTCGGCGACGCTGCCGATTACGTCGTCATGTACATACCGGGCGAGCATTTCCTCACCGCCGCGCTTGAGCAGGACGAGGGCCTGTGGGAATGGGCGTTCGAGCGCCGGGTCCTTCTCGCCACGCCCACCAACCTCGTTGCCATCGCCCGCACCGTCGCCAGCGTCTGGCGGCAGGAGAAGCTGGCCGAGGAGGCCGCCGAGATCGCCCGGCTCGGCAAGGAGCTCCATTCGCGCCTTGCCACGATGGGCGGCCACGTCGCGCGAATGGGCCGCAACCTCGAACTGGCAACCGGCGCCTACAATGCCTTCGTCGGAAGCCTCGAAACGCAGGTGATGACCCAGGCCAAGCGCTTCGAGGCGCTCGAAGTGTCGAGCGGCGCCAAGGCGATCGAGGATCTTCCCCTGGTTGAGGGCGCGCCGCGCCCGCTGACCAAGCTGTTCCCGACCGAAAGCGAGGGCAAGCCTAGCTGAGGGCTTACTCCGTCATTCCCGCGAAAGCGGGGTCCTGATCGGTCTCGACGAGGCTCCATTGCTTAGCTTGGATTCCCGCTTCGCCCGAATGACGAAATGCGTCCGATTCGGCGGAAATTCCTGACGCCCAAGTATTATCCCGAGTGGATTTCGCACTTTAGCCACGCTCTACTGCGACTCGTGTTGCGGCGATGGGAAGCCGCAATTCGTTATCGCGGAGGAAACCATGCAGAAGCGTAGCAGAATTCTCGGCTCGATCGCCGTCGCTGCCGTGTTCCTGAGCGCCAGCCCGGCCATCGCGAGCCACGGGCCGCCCGGTGAGCCTATGTACCGCTATTTCCACTATGATAACGAGCAATTGGTGGGGCGAGCGGACGATGTTTGCACCAGCTCCGGAGTAGCCCCAGACCCGCAGTGGATATGGGGCTACGGAACGATCGACATCCAAGCCCACCAATGGGCCGAATGCCACGCCGGTGTGATAGAGCACATCCAATATTAGGCGCGGCCACTGCTGCGCCACTGGTTGATCACTTCATAGGCCATCACCGCGGTTGCTACCGCCGCGTTGAGGCTGTCGGCTTTGCCCGCCATCGGCATCTTCACGAGCAGGTCGCACTCGGACTCATAGGGTTGCGGAAGGCCCTGCGCCTCGTTGCCGACGAGGAGGAAGGCAGGCTTGGAATAGCTCGGCGCCTGGTAGTCGAGATCGGCCCTCAGGCTGGTGCCGATCAGCTGACCTTCGCCGCCGCGAAGCCAGGCGATGAATTCGGGCCACGAAGCCGCCGCGATCTTCTGGGTGAAGAGGGCGCCCATCGAGGCGCGCACGGCCTCGAGCGAGAAGGGGTCGACGCAGTCGTCGACGAGGATCAGGCCGCCGGCGCCGACCGCGTCGCCGGTGCGAAGGATGGTGCCGAGATTGCCGGGGTCGCGAAGCGCCTGGGCGACGATCCAGAGCGGGGCGGCGCCGCGGTCGAGGCGTGAGAGGCTCGTGTCGAAGCTTCGGTAGACGGCGACGACCGCCTGGGGATTGTCCTTGCCCGAGAGCTTGTGGAGGATGTCGGCATTGGTCTCGATGACGTCGCCATGGGCGGCCTCGACCTCGGCGATCAGGGTGTCGAGCAGGGGGTGGGCGGTCCCGGCCGCGAAGAACAGGATCGCCGGCAGCCGCCCTGCCTCCCGCGCCTCGGTGAGGATGCGAAGGCCCTCGGCCAGGAACATGCCCTGCCGCCGCCGGCCCTTCTTCTCGCGAAGGGCCCGGACGTCCTTGACGAGGGGGTTGGAGAAAGCGGTGATCTGGCGGGGCATGGCTTCGTCATTGCGAGGAGCGGAGCACGGACGCAATAAAATCCTCCCCGCGATTTCGCGGGGAGGGGAACCGGCCGGAGGCTGGTGGAGGGGTTCTACGGCGCTGGAAGAACCCCTCCACCGCACTTCGTGCGGTCCCCCTCCCCGGCAAAAGCCGGGGAGGAATTTAAGTCACTCCTCGCCGAACCGATCTTCTACCAGCGCCACCAATTGCTCCAGCGCCGCGTCGGCGCCATCCCCTTCGGTGTGGATGACGATTGAGTCGCCATAGGCCGCGCCGAGCATCATCAGGCCCATGATCGAGGTGCCGCACACCCGGCTGCCGTCCTTCTCGACCTCGACCGAAGCGGGAAGGCCGGCCGCGAGGGTGACGAAGCGCGCGCTGGCGCGGGCGTGGAGGCCGCGCTTGTTCTTCATCTCGACCGACCGGCTGGCCACGCTCAGACGGTCTCCCCGAGGATCTCCGAGGCGACCGAAATATATTTGCGCCCGGCCTCGCGGGCGGCGGCGACCGCGGCCTTGACGTCGAGCAATTTGCGGGCGCCCTCGAGCCGGATCAGCATCGGCAGATTGACTCCGGCGATGACCTCGACCTTTTCCGACTTCATCAGCGAGATGGCGAGGTTGGAGGGGGTGCCGCCGAACAGATCGGTGAGGATGATGACCCCGCTGCCGTCGTCGACCTTGGCGATCGCCTCGGCGATGTCGTTGCGGCGGCTCTCCATGTCGTCCTCGGGGCCGATGCAGATCGCCTCGATCCGCTCCTGCGGCCCGACTACATGCTCCATCGCCCGAACGAACTCAGCCGCACGCCGGCCATGGGTCACCAAAACCAGACCAATCATCTAAACGTCCCAATCCTGCGGCTTGCCCCCGCCGCCGCTTTCGACCCCCTCGCGCGGCGGCGAGGCGAGGTCGCGATGCTCGACCGTGGGCGAAAATCCCGCCTCGCGCAACCGGGCAGCGACGCGCTCGGCGACGTGGACGCTGCGGTGTCTTCCCCCGGTACAGCCGAAGGCGATGGTCACATAGGATTTTCCTTCCGCCCCGTAGCGGGGAAGGAGGGCGACGAGCAGATCCTCGATCCGGGCGACAGCCTCGCCATAGGCTTCGTCGCCGGCGACATAGTCGCCGACCGCGGGATCGAGGCCGGTGAGGTCGCGAAGCGAATCGACCCAATAGGGGTTACGGAGGAAGCGGAGGTCGAACACGTTGTCGGCGTTGCGCGGAACGCCGCGGGCGAACCCGAACGACATGACCGACAGGGTCGGCTGGACGGCGCCGGAGCTGAAGCGCTGGCGGATCTGCTGCTGAAGCGCGTTGGGCGCGGTGTCGGTGGTGTCGATGACATGGTCGGCCCAGCGCCGGAGCGGCTCCATCAGCTCGCGCTCGGCGGCGATGCCGTCGGTGGCGGGGCGGTCGGGGGCGAGCGGGTGGCGGCGCCTGGTCTCCGAATAGCGGCGCAGAAGCTCCGAGCCCGCGCAGTCGAAATAGAGGGTCTCGACCGGCACCTTCTGCTCGATCGCCAGGGCCTTGATCTGCTTGACGATGCGGTTGGCGTCGAAATCCCGGGTGCGGCTGTCGACTCCCAAAGCGAGCGGTCGCCGCCGCCTCGAGCTGCCCTTGCCGAGCGGAGTCTCGAGCAGATCCTCGAGCAGCGACAAAGGCAGATTGTCGACCACCTCCCAGCCGAGATCCTCGAGAGTCCTCAAGGCGGTCGACTTGCCGGCGCCGGACAGGCCGGTGACGAGCAGGATCCGCTGCGGGGCCGAGCCGGCGGTCAAAGGGGCAATCCGAAACGCACGAGCGCATATTCTAGCTTGAGCGGCGCCGAGGGCTCAAGCGCCGCGAGCGCCACGCTCGGGATGTCGAGGCCGGCCAGCGCGATCGTCGCCGCTTGCGGAAGGCGCTCGGGCGGGGCGCCCAGATCGGCATGGAGGCAGACCGGAACGTCGGCGGCCCGCTCCAGCTCGATCAGCCCGACGCCGCGTATCTCCATCTTTCCGGCGATGGCGGCCGGGGCCCGGGCGAGCAGACGCCCGTCCGAGCAACGCAGCTCGGTATAATCGTCGCTGACCAGGAGGGCGCCGCGGTCGATCAGCCGAAGCGCCAGATCCGACTTGCCGGCGCCCGAGGGGCCGGCAAGCAGAACCGCGCGTCCGTCCAGGGCAACGCAACTGGCGTGGAGCAAAGCGTCGGGCTTCGGGCTCATTCGGACGGGGCTTCCGGGAAATGGAGCACGAAGCGGGCGCCGCTCCTGCCGTCGTGGCGGCTCTCGACCTCGATCCGCCCGTCATGGCCGTCGACCGTCGCCTTGGCGATGGCGAGGCCGAGACCGCTGTGGCGGCCGAAGCCGTCCGCCTCCGGGCGGACGCTGTGGAAGCGGCGGAAGATCGAGGCCCGCGCCTCCTCGGGCACGCCGGGTCCCTGATCCTCGACCGCGATCACCACCTCGCCGCCGAACCGCGCCGCGCCGATCTCGACCAGGCTTCCCGGCGGGGAGAAGGAGATGGCGTTGTCGACGACATTGTCGATCGCCCGGGCGAGCCGCGATTCGTCGCCGAGGACGACCGCGCTTCCGACCCTGGGGCGGGCGAAGGCGAGCCGGACCTGGCGCTCCGCCGCCCGCGGCCGCCACAATTCGAGCAGGGATTCGACGAGATGGCCGAGATCGACCGGCTCGAAGAGGGCCCGGCTCAACTCGGCGTCGAGGCGCGAGGCTTCGGCGATGTCGACGATCAGCCGGTCGAGCCGCACGACGTCGCTCCGGACGATCTCGAGCAGCTGCCGCCGGAGCGCCGGATCCTCGATCTTGTCGAGGCTGTCGACGGCGGAGCGGAGCGAGGCGAGGGGGTTCTTCAATTCGTGGGTGACGTCGGCGGCGAAGGCCTCGGTGGCGTCAATCCGGTAGCGCAGCGACTGGGTCATGTCGCTTAGCGCCCGGGCGAGCAGTCCGATCTCGTCGCGGCGGGCGGGGAGGGTGGGGACGGAGACCTCGCGCGCCCGGCCGAGCCGGACCTGGTGGGCGGCGCGCGCAAGCCGGCGCAGCGGCAAGGCGATGGTCCGCGCCAGGAACAGCGACAGCAGCACCGAGACGATCAGGGTGACGAAGACGACGATCAGCAAAGTCCCCCGCTCGTCGCGGACGATGCTTCGGATGTCGCGGGCGTTACGGGTGAGGAGAAGCACGTCGCCGGAGGCCGGGATCCGCGACGCCGCGGAGATGAACAACGTCCCTTCGGGTGCGCGGCGGAGCATGGTGGTGGCGCGTGGCGCGCGAAGCGCCGCGACCGCCTCGCTCCAGCCCTCGATCCGGTGCGGCTCCGGAAGTTGAAGGGGCAAGGCCGGCGGCTTGCCGGCAACCGCGTCGAACAGATTGTCGAGCAGCCGGGCGGCGCTCTTGCGCCAGGGCTCCTTCGCCGGATCGCGAAGCTCGTAGGTTGGCGGAGCGCCGCTCCAGCTGTCCATGCGCAGCGCGCCGTCGGCGCCGAACACGCGCAGCCGGGTGCGCGAGCGCGCTCCGAGCCGGTGCAGAAGCGCCGTCTTCTCGCCGGGCTCGGCCAAAGCGAGCGAATCCGCCATGATGCCGACCTGGGTTTCGGCGCCGGTCACCGCGCCCGCCGTCATCCGGCCCCGGAAGCTGTCCAGGTAGAAGATGCTCCCGGCGAGCACCGCGAGGGCGAAGATGTTGACGGCGAGGATGCGGTGGAGGAGCATCCAGCGTCCCGACCAGACAAGGTCGAGGTCCTTCTCGTCATTCCTCGCCAAGACGGTCCTCGGCGACACGGTCCTCGGCAAAACGGTAGCCCACGCCGTAGAGCGTCTCGATCGCCTTGAACTCGGCGTCGGCCGCCCGGAACTTGCGCCTCAGCCGCTTGATGTGGCTGTCGATGGTGCGGTCGTCGACATAGATGTCGTCCTGATAGGCGACGTCCATCAGCTGGTTGCGCGACTTGACCACGCCCGGCCGCTGGGCGAGCGCCTCGAGGATCATGAATTCGGTGACGGTCAAGGTGACGTCGCGCCCGCCCCAGGTGACCCGGTGGCGGGCCGGATCCATGGCCAGCCGCCCGCGCACGATCTGCGGAGTGTCCGCTTCCTGCTCCCCTTCCTCCACGGGCGACGCCCGAGCCTCCGCCCGCCGCAGGATCGCGCGGATCCGGGCAACCAGGAGTCTCTGGGAAAACGGCTTCGTAACGTAATCGTCCGCCCCGAGCGCGAGCCCCAGCGCTTCGTCGATTTCCTCGTCTTTCGACGTCAGGAAGATCACCGGAAGGTCCAGTTTCTCGCGCAGCCGGCGGAGCAGCTCCATGCCGTCCATCTTCGGCATCTTGACGTCGAGCACGGCGAGGTCGGGCGGATTGTCGACCAGGGCCTTCAGCGCCGCCTCGCCGTCCGAATAGACCCGGGTGGCGAAGCCTTCGGCCTGAAGCGCGATCGACACCGAGGTGAGGATGTTGCGGTCGTCGTCGACCAGGGCGATCGTAACCGGCATCCTTGCTCCCGTGCTCTTGCCCCGGAGTGCTTAGCCCGGCCCCTCCTGCGGCGCTACCCTTTGACGAAACCGGGCCGCTCCGATATGGGGCGCGGCACATGGAGGGCGGCCCCGAGGCCGCCCGTTTCGTCATATAATTCAACAGGAGAAAGTCGTGGCCAATCGCGTGCCGGCAAAGGGGCTTGGTATCAGCACCGGAGCCGAGCTTCACTGGAACCTCCAGACCCCGCAGCTGGTCGAAGAGGCGTTGCGCCGCGGCGAGGGGATGCTCGCCAAGGACGGTCCGCTGGTGGTGCGCACCGGCAAGCATACCGGCCGCTCCGCCAACGACAAGTTCATCGTCCGCGACGCCGAGACCGAGTCCACCATCTGGTGGGACAATAACAAGTCGATGACGTCCGACCATTTCGCGGCCCTCAAGGACGATTTCCTCGCCGCCCTCGCGGAGAAGGAGACCTTGTTCGTCGCCGACCTGTTCGGCGGCTCGCAGCCCGAGCACCGGGTGCGCGTGCGGGTGATCAACGAGCTCGCCTGGCACAACCTCTTCATCCGCACGCTTCTGGTCCGCCCGGAATCCGCCGAGCTCGCCGGCTTCGAGCCCGAGTTCACGATCATCGACCTGCCCAGCTTCCGAGCCGACCCGGCCCGTCACGGCACCCGCTCCGAAACCGTGATCGCCGTCAACCTGACCGAGCGCATGATCCTGATCGGCGGGACGGCTTATGCCGGCGAGATGAAAAAATCGGTTTTTGGGATATTGAACTATCTGCTTCCGGTCGAGGGCGTGATGCCGATGCACTGCTCGGCCAACATCGGCCCCGAGGGCGACACCGCCGTCTTCTTCGGCCTGTCCGGCACCGGCAAGACGACCCTTTCGGCCGACGCCAGCCGGACCCTGATCGGCGACGACGAGCATGGCTGGTCCGACACCGCCGTGTTCAATTTCGAGGGCGGCTGCTACGCCAAGATGATCCGCCTCTCGCCCGAGGCCGAGCCGGAAATCTTCGCGACCACGAAGCGCTTCGGCACCGTGCTCGAGAATGTCGTGATCGACGAGGAGACCCGCGAGCTCGACTTCGACGACAACAGGCACGCGGAGAATACCCGCGGCGCCTATCCGATCGACTTCATCCCCAATTGCTCGGCCGACAATCTCGGGCCGGTGCCCAAGAACATCGTCATGCTGACCGCCGATGCCTTCGGCGTGCTTCCGCCGATCGCCCGGCTGACGCCCGACCAGGCCATGTACCATTTCCTCTCCGGCTACACCGCCAAGGTGGCCGGCACCGAGATCGGCGTGACCGAGCCCGAGGCGACCTTCTCGACCTGCTTCGGCGCGCCCTTCATGCCGCGCCACCCGGCCGAATACGGTCGGCTGCTCGAGCAGCTCATCGAGCGGCACG
>JBEVDE010000474.1:0-2891 GCA_040514175.1 Allosphingosinicella sp.
CGATGCACGACGATTCTTTATTCGGCGGCCCGTTCGAGCTGGAGGTGACCTTGGCCACCGGCGAGCCGGTCCGCTCGGGTCCGGCCTGGGAGGCGGCGATGGCGACCGTCCCGGCCGCGCGAGCGGCGGAACGGGAACGGCAAGCCGCTTACCGGGCCTTCATGACCGAGCCGCTGACCGCGCCCCAATCCTCGAACCGGGCGGCATGGAACTCCTATCTGCACGAGGCCTTCAAGCGGCTGGCGGCGGATTGGGCGATCAACAATTCGTGGAACATGCTGGTCCGCCCGCCCGGCGCGCCACCATTTGACGGCGCGTTCTCGCCCGATCCGGCAACGATATTCGCCCAACGCCATCTGCCGGCGGCCCTTGCCGTCGCGTCGCCGGAGGGAGTGGCGCTGGCCCCCGCCCTGAAGCCGCTGGTGGAAGGCCGCCGCGCCGGATGGCTGCGCAATGTCCGCCTGTACGTCGTCGCCGACGACCCGACGTGGCCGGATCTGGTCCGCCTGTTTGCAGGAAGCGGAGCGACCCTGATCCAGCTCGATCCCGGGGAGCCGATTGCGCAGCGGCCCGAGCGCCTTGGGGACCTTCTGCTTCCGGCTGATTGACGGGATCGGTCGTGCGCAACCTTTCCCTCGCCCCCGATTCAGCTCGGCCTGGGGCCGGCGCTCGGCCTTGGCAGGCGCTTGCCGGAAGTTGCGTGATTAGCCGGCGGCGATTGCCGATGGCCCACCGGCGCTGCACAAAGCCGGCATGCACCGGTCCATCGTCCTGCTGGCGCTCGCTTTGGCCGGCGCCGCGCCCTCGTCCGGGCGAGAGGCCCGCTGGCACCTCGTTCCGGGAAGCTTCGAGCCGGGCCGCCAGCCGGACGGAAACAGCGTCTTCATCGACGCGCCGGATGGGCTGATCCTGGTCGATACCGGGCGGCACCCGGAGCATCAGGAGAAGCTGCTCGCTTATGCCCGGCAACGGGGGAAGCCGGTTGCGGTGATCGTCAACACGCATTGGCATCTCGATCATGTCGGCGGCAATGCGGAGATCCGCGCCGCTTATCCAAAGGCGCAGGTCCATGGCAGCACGGCGGTCGAAGGCGCGCTGACCGGCTTCTTTCCGCAGAGCCGCAAGTCGGCGGAGGAGTATCTCGCCTCGGGGCAGGCGGGCGCGGCGCAACGGGCCGAGATCGAAGGCGATTTCGCCGCGATGGACGATCCGCGGTCGCTTCGACCGACCCGCCCGGTGACCCGCTCCGCCACGGTCCGGCTCGCCGGGCGGACGCTGCGGCTGAACCTTGCGCGCTTCGCGGCGACCGAGGGCGACGTCTGGGTCTATGACGAGCGCTCGAAGCTTCTCGTCGCGGGCGACCTCGTCGTCGCACCGGTGCCGTTCTTCGACACCGGCTGTCCGGAAGGCTGGCGCAAGGCTCTGGGCGAGATCGCGGCAATACCTTTCGCAACCCTGGTGCCGGGCCATGGCGAGCCGATGACCCGGCCGCAATTCCTCCAGTGGCGAAAAGCGTTCGACAATTTGCTCGACTGCGCCGCCTCCGCACAGCCGAAAACGGCCTGCGTCGCCGGCTGGAGGCGCGACGCCGCGGCGTTCATCCCGGCCGGGGAGCGGCGCATCGACGGCATGATCGGCTATTATCTCGACTCGAGGCTGCGCGCCGCACCGGCGGAGCGGGAGAAATTTTGCCGGCCGCTGGGATGATCGTCATCCCGGACTTGATCCGGGATCCATGAACATCGCCGCATTGGGGTTTCGTCGGTCCGTGTTCATGGATTCCGGCTTTCGCCGGAATGACGACTAGCCGGCCACCGCCTCCAGCGCCGAGCGCACCCGCGCCATGTCGTGGGCGAAGGACCGCCGAAGCGCCTCGTCGTCCAGCCCGGCCCGCTCGACCACCATCGGCATCGACAGGCCGATGCGCAGGGTCGCGCCCCAGCGGCCGTCGTCGAGCTTCACGCACTTCACCGGCTGGCCGAGGCGGACGTCGTGCGCGAGCAGGGCCTTGTGCCAGCGGACCGCATCCTCGAACGTCGCGCCGCCGCCAAATTCGCTGAGGTCGAGCGTCGACAGGGTGCGCATCTCGATCGGGTGGGTGTCGGCCGTCTCCTTTTCGCCCGGCGGATAGGGGGCGACCCGATGGGCCAGGGTCCGCTCGATGATCTCCTCGCGAACCGCCTGGTGGAAGCACAGGATGATCCTCGTCACTTCGTCGAGGGGAAGCCGCTGGAAGCGCTCAAGCTCGAAGATCGAGGCTTCGAGGCGGAGCAGCAGCCCCGCATTGGCGCTGTCCTCGAGCGCTTCCGCGCCGGGCCAGGCTTCGGGCCACTCGCCGCGGCGGAAGATGGTGGAGAGGCCCGCAGCGAGCGGCGTCGCCTGCTCCCGGAAGCGGCGGGGGACGAGGGCGAAACCGCTGAACGGGGGGCCGCCCATGAATTTCGAGCCGGTGACGAAGACGATCGCGCCGCGCTCCAGATAGTCGGCGATGGCGGGGCTGGTGATCCGCGCCTGGCAGGCGTCGACCACGAAAGTGATGGAATCGCCATGAATCGCCTGAATTCGGTCGAGATCGTCAAGGTTGGGAAGAATGAGCCCGGTCTTGGAGCCGTGGACGACGTGGACGAGGACGTGGCGCGCCTGGGCCTGGGCGCCGCGGATGGCGGAGTCCATCCGGTCCGCGATCTCGGCCGAAGGTCGGGCGCGGCCGTGGGCGTCGCGAACCGGGACGTCGATCATCTCGACGTGCATCTCGCCGACGCCCGGGACCGGGTCGCCGGGCGCGGTGGCGACGCCAAGCGCGGTCTCGCGGGCGAAGTAGCGGCCGAAGGCGGAGTGGACGCAGCCGCTGCCGACCTCGTCGGCGCCGAGCAGGATGTGGTGGGTGCCGC
>JBEVDE010000064.1:0-20290 GCA_040514175.1 Allosphingosinicella sp.
CGGTGCGGGCGCTGCTGGCGGCGCCCCGAGGAGAGGAGGCGGCGATGGGCGAGGTCAAGGTGACCCGGCGCGTCGAAGCGCCGGCGGAGGCGGTGTTCGACGCCTGGCTGGACCCGGAGACGGCCGGGCGCTGGCTGTTCGCGACTCCCGGCGGGGAGATGGTGAGGGTGGCGATCGACGCCCGCGCCGGCGGCCGCTTCGAGATCGTCGAGCGGCGGGACGGCGAGGAGATCCTCCACACCGGCGTCTACGAGGCGATCGAGCGGCCGCAACGTCTCGCCTTCACGCTTCAGGTGCCCAGATATTCGCCGAACATGGACCGGGTGACGGTCGCCGTCGCCCCGGACGGCGACGGCGCCGTGCTGACCCTGGTTCAGGGCGTCTCGGAAGGCGCGCCGGCGAGCCCGGAGCGAATCGAGCGGGGCTGGAACACGATCCTCGACGCGCTCGCAGCGACGGTCGAGAGGGGAGGAGAGGAAGGATGAGCTTCAAGGGAAGCTGCCATTGCGGCAAGCTCGCTTACACGGTCGACGAGGACCCGCCGGTCAAGGCGATGGCGTGCAATTGCTCGATCTGCCGGCGGAAGGGCGCGCTTCACCATTTCACCACGCCCGACAAATTCAGACGCGAGGCGTCGGACGAGGACATCCTCGTCTACACCTTCAACCGGCACGTGATTCGCCATCAATTCTGCAAGGCCTGCGGCTGCGCCCCTTTCGCCGAGGGCGAAGGGCCGAACGGACCGATGGTGGAGATCAACCTGCGCTGCGCGGAGGGGGTGGATCTGGAGGCGCTGGAGATCGCCCATTATGACGGGGCGAGCCGGTAATCTGCCTCCCTGGCGCGAAGCGACGGGGAGGGCGACCACAGGCAATGTGGTGGAGGGGTAATTGGCGCAGTGGGCGACGTCACGGGCGGCCGTGACGTCGGACGGGCTCAGCCGGCTGTGACCGGCTACCCCGCCGGCCGGACTTCGGCGACTCCGTTCGCTGCTAACGGTTGCTGCGCAACCGCTTCGCGGCTCACGGGCGCCTTGTCACTTGATCTTGGCTTCCTTGAACTCGACGTGCTTGCGCACCTTCGGGTCGTATTTGCGGAAGGTCATCTTCTCGGTGATGTTCCGGGGATTCTTCTTCGTCACATAATAGAAGCCGGTGTCGGCGGTGCTGACGAGCTTGATCTTGACCGTGGTCGGCTTGGCCATGACAGCCTCTCAAAAAACGGGGTTTCGTACGAAAAATAAAAGCGGCGTCCCCGCCGCTCATATGCCCGGCCGCCTCTGCCGTGAAGCGGAGCCGCTGTCAAGGGCGGGCGGAGTCGCGGCCTCGTGGATCACGGGCCGCTGGCGGATGAAGGGTCTGCCGGTGCGACGCCGGCTGTCGGAGGTCCGCGGATCTCAGCACACCGGGCAGCGGTCGACGTCCTCGCTGGCCGCATAGGTGCGCCGGGAGATTTCCTCGAGCACCGCCGGGTCCACGTCGGCCAGCTTATTGACATAGAGGCAGGCCTTGGAACGCCTGTGCCTGCCGAGCTTCGCGAGCAGCGCCTCATATTCGGGGAAGCCGCCGACGTAGAGCACGAGATTGGCCGAGCGCGGCGAGAAGCCGAGCCGGCACGAATCGCCCTCATGGCCGCTGGCGTAGCGATAGTGATAACGACCGAAACCGACGATCGAGGGCCCCCACATCACGGCCGGCTCGCCGGTGACCCGCTCCATCATCGCGCGCACCGCCTTGCCGTCGGCACGACGCACGGGATGGCCGACGCCGTCGAGGAAGGCGTCGACGCTCACGCCGGTGGGTCTGGTCTTGGTTTCCGCCATCCATGCCTCCCTCGATCGGGCGCTGACCCTATCACTCAAGGGCCAGGATTGAAAAATCGGGCAACCGACAGTCCGATGCTAAGACAGATTCGTCGAACAGGTTGGAGACCATGGCATGAAGCTGCCGATCAGGAACCGCGCCTCCACACCCCTGACCCTGTTCATCGAGCCTTATTGCGATCAGCATGAGATTCCTCCGGGCGGGGAGGCGATCGTGACCCTTGCCGACGGTGAAGCCCATGCGTTGGACTTCCATCCCGAAAACTGGGTGTCGCTTTGGGACGGAGGCGGGCGCCTCGCGGCGAGGGTCGAAATTGTCTCGAAGGAGCAGAATATCGTCATCGATGCGCTCGCCTTCGCCCGGGGATGGCTTCATCAATATGGGTCAAGAGGCAAAGCGGCCGCGATGGACCTGGACGAAGCCGTGAGCCGCCAAGAGCAGGCGGACGGCTACGTCCTTGCCCGCTTCGCCGTCTACAAGGCTTTTCGACAGGGCTTTCAGGCGAAGGCCACAGAAGTAGACCCGGCCGATGACCTGCTTCCTCGATGGTCGGGCAGCGGGACGCTCGCCGGCGCTTACCGCGCGGGCGGTGCAGGAGCCTATTTCAATCATCGAACGCGGCTTGAGCCGGGGCTGATCGAGTTGGGACAGGCTCCGTTCGACACGGATGCCGCGCGCCGCATATTCGAGGAAGCGGATGCGATCGTGTCGTCCACCGCTTTAACGAAGCGGTAACCATAAGGGCGCATCCTCGGCTCGACCCAACAGGGGGAGCCAGGACGATGCGGCCGGAAGCGGATGGAATGAATGATCAGGTGCGAATGGCCCCCGGCCATTCGCAGTCATGCCGGGGGCATGACGGCCTGATCATGGTCAGGGCCGAGCTGTGCGAACGGCTGGCCAGTCTTCAGACGGCGGCGAGGCGGCTCTCGCAGCGCGATTTCGCCGAGAGCGTCAGTGCGATCAAGCGGCTTGCCGCGGCTTATGGGCTGACTCCGGTGGTGCGGGTCGCCGAGGCGCTCGAGCGGGCGGTGGCGGAGGATCGCGGCGCCTGCCCGAAAGCGCTCTATCTCGGCCGCCTGCAGGACGCGATCGGCTGCGAACGGATGGAGGAGAGCGCGGCGGAGGCGATGCTGGCCTCGGTCTCGGTGCGGCTCTGCGCCTGAGATTTGGGCGGCTGAGCCTTTGGACGCCCTCCTCACCAGCTTCGTCGCCGCGTTGCTCGGCGAGTGGGGCGACAAGACCCAGCTGCTCGTCATCGCCCTGGCCGTGCGCTATCGCCGCCCCTGGCCGATCCTCGCCGGGGTGCTGGTCGCGGCAGCGGCCAACAGTCTGATCGCGGCGTTCGGCGGAACCCTCGTCCACGGCATGATCGTGCCGCGCGCGGTTTCGCTGCTGGTCGCGCTCGCCTTGGTTTTCGCCGGAATCGCCGGCCTGTTCCGGCCCAGGCCCTACGAATCGGCCGGAACCTCGCGCGCCGGCCCTTTCCTCGTCGCGGCCGCGTCCTTCTTCGTGCTCGAATTCGGCGACAAGACCCAGTTCCTGACCTTCGCCTTCGCCGCCCGGTTCGACGCCTTCGCGCTCGCCGCCATCGGCGCGACCGCGGGCATCCTCGTGTCGAGCCTCCCCGCCGCCTTGCTCGGCGGCGAGCTGGCCGAGAAGGCGCCGCTCAAGGGCCTCCGGATCGGGATCGGCACCCTGTTCCTCGCCATCGGCCTGTTCGTCGGAATCAGCGCGCTCCGGCTGATCTAGATCCTCCCCATCGCTTCGCGGTAGGGAGGATTTAGGGCGGCCCGATCTCGACCAGCCACATATCGGGCACCGCCCCCAGCCGGAGCGGGATCCCGCTTGTGCCCAGGCCGGCGGTGACGATCAGGGTGCGGCCGCCCTCGCGCACGAGCCCGCAGGCGTAGCGGCGGCCGTAGTCGGACATGGTCGAGAGCGGTCCGATGAGCGGCGGGGCGATCTGGCCGCAATGGGTATGGCCGGCCAGCATCAGGAACACGTCCGGCGCCGGCTCGGCGAACGGGTCCGGGCTGTGGCTGAGGATGAGCTTCGGCCCCTTCAGCGCGCGCACGGCGGCGAGGGTGGCGGGAAGATCGGCCCGGTCGGTGAAATCGTCGTCCAGCCCGCCGACCGCGACGGGCCCGACCTGCACCGCGCCGTTCTCGAGCAGACGGATGCCGGCACGGGCGAGCGCCCGGCGGGCGGCGGGGGCGTCGCGCCAATGGTCGTGATTGCCGAGCACGGCGATCGTCGCCAGCCGCGGACGGAGCCCGGCCAGAGGCGCGACCGCCTCGTCATGCGAATAATGATGGGTGGCGAGGCGCTTGTCGGTGACGAAATCGCCGGCGATCAGGACGATGTCCGGCTCGAGCCGGTTGATCTGGCCGACGATCCGCGAAAGCCGGGCCGGCGGCATGTCCGGCCCGCCGACATGCACGTCCGAGAGGAGAAGGAGCCGAAGCGGCGCCGTCCTGGACGGCCAGCCGGAGACGGCGACCCGGGCGCCCCGAACGACCGGATCGGAGACCGCCGTCCAGTAGGAAAAGCCGAGCAGGAGGATCGCGGCGAGCGCGAGGGCCAGGAACAGTCTCTGGAGGATCCGGGACAATCGTCTCACTTACGCCCCCGCCGCGTCGGCACATGGAAATCCGGATCCTTGCCGCCCACCCAGGCGATGAAGCGCGCCAGCTCGGGATGCGAGCGCAGAGCCGCCGCCGAGGCATAGTCCCGCGCCAGCGCCTTGTTGTCCAGCGCCCGGTGGATGGCGCGGTGGCAGATGGGATGGACCGGGACCGTGTCGCGGCCGCCCCGGCTTCTGGGCACGGGATGGTGCCATTCCACTTTGGAGCCGAGCGAACGGCCGCACAAATAGCAAGCCGGCGCCTCCGCCTCGCTCACGCGGGGACGGCCTGCGCCTCGGGATAGTCGGTATAGCCTTCGGGGCCCTGGCTGTACCAGGTGGCCATCACGTCCGGCGCCAGCGGCGCTCCGCTGAGCAGCCGCGCCGGCAGATCGGGATTGGAGATGAAGGGCCGGCCGAAGCTGATCGCGTCCGCCCGCCCCTCCGCCAGCGCCGCCTGGGCGCGCTCGAGGGTGAAGTCGGAGTTGAGGATCAGGGGCGCCGGGAAGACCTTGCGGATGGCCGGGGCGACGGGCGGGACGTCGGACTTGCCGAACGTCCCTTCCGGACCCGGCTCGCGAAGCTCGAGGAAGGCGATGCCGATCTTCGCCAGGGCCGCGGCGGCGGCGGTGAAGAGGGCCTCAGGGTCGCTGTCCTCGCAGCCCTGGGTTTCGCTGTTGGGCGAGAGCCGGACCGCGGTCCGCTCCGGCCCAACCATATCGGCGATCGCCCGGGTTGCCTCGGCGAGCAACCGGATCCGGTTCTCGACCGGGCCGCCATAATCGTCGTCGCGCAAATTGGTGCCGTCGCGCAGGAACTGGTCGATCAGATAGCCATTGGCGGCGTGAAGCTGGACCCCGTCGAACCCGGCCGCGATGGCGAAGGCCGCGGCCCGGGCATAATCGTCGAGCAGGGCCGGTATCTCGTCCACCCTCAGCGGGCGCGCCTCGGCATAAGGCTGCCGGCCTTCATAGGTGTGCGCCTTGTAGGGCGCGGTGGTGGCGGAAGCGGAAACGGGCGCCTCTCCGCCCAGGAAGCTCGGATGGACGACCCGGCCCATGTGCCAGAGCTGGCAGAAGATCCGCCCGCCGGCCTCGTGCACGGCCTCGACGACCGGCTTCCACGCCTCCCTCTGCTCCTCGGTCCAGAGGCCGGGCGCATAGGGCCAGCCGAGGCCCTGGCGGCTCATTCCGGTCGCCTCGGTGACGATCAGGCCGGCGGCGGCGCGCTGGCGGTAATAGTCGATCATGAGCCCGGTCGGCACATGCTCGCGGGTCGCCCGGCCCCGGGTCAACGGCGCCATGACGATTCGGTTGGGGCATAATGTCGCCCCCAGCTGGATCGGGTCGAAGAGAGTCGGCATCACCATTCCTTGACGGCGGGGAGCGGGGACCCCTAGCGGCGCCCGAGCGACAATGCAGCAATCTCGATCATCCTCCCCCGCGGGCCGCTACGCCTTTCCGGCGCTGATCCTGGGCAATCTGGTGCTCGCGCTCGGTCCCTGGATGGTGAGGCTGACCGACGTCGGACCGGTGGCGTCGGGCTTCTGGCGCCTCGCGCTGGCCATTCCGTTCCTCGCCCTTCTGGCGTGGCGGCAGCAGGCGGGGCGGGAGCCCCCGCCCTGGAGCTTGGTGGCCCTGGTGGCGGCCGGAGGAATCTTCCTCGCCGTGGATCTCGCCGCCTGGCACGTCGGCATCGGCCTGACCAAGCTCGCCAATGCGAGCCTGTTCGGCAACGCCTCGAGCTTCGTCCTCGTCGTCTACGGCTTCGTCATCCTGCGGCGCCTCCCGCGCCTCGTGCAGGCGGCGGCGCTGCTCCTCGCGGCGGTCGGAGCCGCCTTGCTGATGGGGTCGAGCTACGAGCTGTCGCCGGAGAATTTCACCGGCGACCTCTTCGCCCTCGCCGCCGGCCTGCTCTACACCGGCTATCTGCTCGCGGTGGACAAGGCGAGGAAGACGATGGCGCCCTGGCCGGTCCTCGCCATCGCCACCGCGGCGGGCGCCCTCCCCCTCCTGCTCCTCGCTTTGGCGCTCGGCCAGAAAGTGATTCCGGGCGACTGGACTCCGCTCCTCATCCTCTCCTTCGGCAGCCAGGTGGTCGGCCAGGGCTTGCTCGTCTACGCGGTCGGCTATCTCTCGCCCGTCGTCGTCGGCCTCGGCCTCCTCGCCCAGCCCGCCGCCGGCGCCGTGATCGGCCGCTTCGCTTATGGCGAAACCTTCAGCCTCGCCGACGCCGCCGGAGCGGTGCTGATCGCGGTGGCGCTGGTGCTGATAAGGTTGCCGGAGAGAACCCCTCTCCCTGCAGGGGAGGGGGACAGCCACGAAGCGGCAGGGTGAGGGCCTGTCGCAGGGCCGTATGCCCTCACCCTCCCACCGCTTCGCGGCGGGCCCCTCCCTCTCCCCTGCAGGGAGAGGGGTTTTTGTTGCATCCTTCGCCTCGGAGGATCATTGAATCCCCATGCCCGAAATCGCCCCGAACGAGATGACTCTCGACGAGCTGCGCATGGCGCTGGCCCCGCTCATCCCGGCCAATGCGGTGTTCGACGGCTGGAGCGACAAGGCGCTGGCCATGGCCGCGGCCGAGCTCGGCGTGCCGGCGCCCCGCGCCCGGCTCGCCTTCCCGGGCGGAGCGGCCGAGATGATCGATTCCTGGTTCGATTCGATCGACCGGGGCATGGCCGCCGTCTTTCCGCTCGAGGCCATCGAGGCGATGAAGATTCGCGAGCGGATCGCGGCCCTCGTCATGCACCGGCTCGAGACGATCGACCCGCACAAGGAGGCGCTTCGCCGCGCCCTCGCCATCCTCGCCCAGCCGCAGAATTTGCCGCTGGCGGGGCGGCTGGGCTGGCGGGCGGCGGACCGGATGTGGCGGATCGCCGGCGACAAGGCGACCGACTTCAACCATTATTCCAAGCGCGCCATCCTGATGGGCGTCTACGGCTCGACCAGCCTCGTCTATCTCGACGACGACAGCGAGGGGCTGACCCAGACCCGGGCCTTCCTCGCCCGCCGGATCGACGACGTCATGCGCTTCGAGAAGGTCAAGGCGCAGTGGCGCGGCAATCGCGACCGGCTCCCCTCGCTCAGCCGTTTCCTGGGACGGCTGCGCTACCCGGCGACCTGAGCGATGGAGATCCGGCGGATCGCGGAGGTGGCGAGCTACCACGCCCACATCTATTTCGATCCCGCGACGGAGCGCGCCGCGGCGATGGCGATCCGCGAGGCGGCTCAGGCGCGCTTCGCCGTCGCCCTCGGCCGGGTTCGCGACGGACCGGTCGGGCCGCACAGCCAGGCGATGTTCCAGATCGCGTTCGAGCCCGGGCTGTTCGGCACCCTGGTGCCGTGGCTGATGCTGAACCATCGCGGGCTCAGCATGCTCGTCCATCCCAACACGGCCAACGAGAAGCGCGACCATCTTCTCGACGCGGTCTGGATCGGACGGCCGCTTGCCGTCGACGAAGGGCCGCTGCCGGAAGAAACCGAGCCGCAATTGGCCGGCGAGGTGAACACGGCGCCGACCCTGGCGCCGTAACTCTCCCCTCCCTGCAAGGGAGGGGAAAAGGTCAGCGCTTGTCCAGCTGCTCGATCGTCGCGATCAGCGGCGGCTCGCCTTTCATTCCCGCCGCGACCTGCTCGGCCCGCTCCATCGCCCTCAGCACATTGCCGCCCGCGAGCCCGGCCAGGTCCGAGTCGCTCCAGCCGCGCCGGGCCAGCTCGGCGAGCAGGGCGGGATAGGTCTCTACCCCTTCCAGGCCCCTGGGCGAGGTGCCGCTGATGCCGTCGAAATCGGAGCCGATGCCGACATGATCGATTCCGGCGACCTTGCGGATATGCTCGATATGGTCGGCGACCTCGGTCAGCGGGACGTTGACCGCGGGGTGGGCGGAATCCCAGGCGTCGAGCGCGGCCTTGCGGCGCTCCGGCTGTCCCGAATAGAGGTTCTTCAGCCGCGCGTCCTCCGCGTCGCGCTCGGCGGCGCGACGCCGATAGGGCTCGGACAGGAAGCCCGGGAAGAAGTTCACCATCACCACCCCGCCGTTGGCCGGGAGCCGCCTGAGCACGTCGTCGGGAACGTTGCGGCCATGGTCCATCAACGCGCGGGCGTTGGAATGGGAGAAGATGATCGGCGCCCGGCTGACCTCGAGCGCATCGTGCATCGTCTTGGGCGAGACGTGGCTCAGATCGATCATCATGCCGAGCCGGTTCATCTCGCGGACGATCGCCCGGCCGAACGGGGTGAGGCCGTCATGGGCCGGGTCGTCGGTCCCCGAATCCGCCCAGTCGTTATTCTTCGAGTGGGTGAGCGTCATGTAGCGCGCGCCGAGCGCGTGGAACTGGCGCAGAGCGGCGGGCGAATTGCCGATCTGGTGGCCGCCCTCGACCCCGATCAGGGAGGCGATCTTCCCCGCTTTCTGAATGCGGCGGACGTCGGCGGCGGTCGACGCCATTTCGAGTCGCGCGGGATAGCGGCCGACCATCCGGTGGACGACGTCGATCTGTTCGAGAGTCACCCTGATCGCCTCGTCGCCCTTCAGCTCGGCGGGGATCCACACCGACCAGAATTGCGCGCCCATGCCGCCATTCTTCATACGCGGCAGATCGGTCTGAAGCCGGGCCTCGAGCTTCGACGTGTCGGCGTCGAGATCGAGCGGCTTGCGCCAATTGTCGTAGGCGTCGCGAATCTCCCAGGGGAGATCGTTGTGACCGTCGATGACCGGACTCGTCCTGAGGATTCGCTCGACCCTCTGCTCGGGGGTCGGAGCGGCCCCGGCGAGCAATCCCAGAGCGAGCAGCGAAAGCCCGATTTTCCTCATAACGTCTCCCTTGCCGGCCCAGCCTAAGACGGCGGCGCGCCGGGTGAAAGGGCAAAGCGTCGGCTCGCCTTCTCGTTATTGATAATCAGTTGCAATTAGGATAGCCCGGCCGTCATGCTTCGCCGCCTCGCCCCCTTGCTGCTGTGCCTGTTCGCTCTCCTCGGCGCCGCTCCGGCGGCCGCCCAGCAGGCGGAGGTGCAGACCGCCTGGCGGCTGCTCGACTATATCGCGGTCGATTACCCGGGCGCGGTGCAGGACGGCAGGATCGTCAGCGCCGCCGAATATAAGGAGATGACCGAGTTCGCCGGCTCGGTTCGGGAGCGGATCCGGGCCTTGCCGGCGAATCCGGCCAAAGCGCGGCTGAGGGCCGGCGCGGACGGACTGGTTGCCGCGGTCGCTCGCAAGGCCGCCCCGGCCGACGTCGCCGGCGCGGCCCACGCACTCGCCGCCGATCTGATCGCCGTTTATCCGGTGCCGCTCGCGCCGAGGACGATCCCGGATCCGGCGCGCGGCGAATGGCTTTACACCCAGAATTGCGCCGCCTGTCACGGCTCGGCCGGCGACGCCAAAACGCCGGTGGCGGCCACTCTGGACCCGCCGCCCATCGCCTTCGCCGATCGCGCGCGGGCGAGGGAGCGAAGCCTGTTCGCGCTCTATCAGGTGATCGACCAGGGGCTCGAGGGCACGGCGATGGCGAGCTTCAACGCGCTGCCCGAAGCCGACAAATGGGCGCTCGCTTTTCGCGCCGGCCGCTTCGCCTATCCGGCGGCGGCGGCGCAGGCGGGACGCAGGATCTGGGAGAGCGACGCCGCGGTCCGCGCCCTCGTCCCCGACGCGACCGCCCTCACCGCGCTCAGCGAGGCCGGGCTGGCCCGGCGAATCGGCCCGGAGAGGGCGGCCGCCGTCACGGCCTATCTTCGCAACGATCCGTCCGCCGTCACCCAGCGCGGCGGCTCGTCACTGCCGATCGCCCGCGAGAAGCTGCAGCAGAGCCTCGCCGCCTACGAGGCCGGCGACCGCGACAAGGCGAAGGCGCTGGCGCTCGCCGCCTATCTCGACGGCTTCGAGCCGGTCGAGCCGATGCTCTCGGCGCGCGATCCCGCGTTGATGGCGCGGGTCGAAGCGGCGATGGGCGAGCTTCGCGCCGCCATCGCCGCCGGCCGGGATCCGGCGCAGGTGCGCGAGCGGGTCGCCGCTCTCGACGCCTTGTTCGACGAGACCGAGCGGGCGCTGGCGCCGGACCAGGGCAGCGCCGCCTCGACCTTCCTCGGCGCCTTCACCATTCTCCTTCGCGAGGGGCTGGAGGCGCTTCTGATCGTCGTCGCCATGCTCGCTTTTCTGCGCAAGGCGGATCGTGCGGAGATGGTTCGGCCGGTCCACTGGGGCTGGATCGTCGCGCTCGTCGCCGGAATCGCCACCTGGTGGGCGGCGACCAACCTGGTCGCGATCAGCGGCGCAAGCCGCGAGCTCACCGAAGGCTTCGGCTCGATCCTCGCGGCGGTGATCCTGCTCTTCGTCGGCATCTGGATGCACGGCAAGGCGCAGGCCGACGAATGGCAGCGCTACATTCGCGAGAAGGTCGGCCAGGCGCTGTCCCGCAAATCCGCCTGGTTCCTGTTCCTGCTGTCGTTCATCGCCGTCTATCGCGAGGTGTTCGAGACGATCCTGTTCTTCGCCGCTTTGTCCGCCGAGGGCCGGCTGGCGCCTTTGCTCGGCGGCGCGGCGGCGGCGGCGGCCTTGCTCGCCCTGATCGCCCTGCTGATGTTCCGCTTCAGCCGCAAGCTGCCGATCGCCAAATTCTTCGCATACAGCTCGGCGCTGATCGCGGTGCTGGCGGTGGTTCTCGCCGGTAAGGGCGTTGCGGCGCTTCAGGAGGCGGGGATGATCGGCGTGACTCCGCTCGGCTGGGCGCCGAGGATCGAAATGCTTGGCGTCTATCCGACCCTGGAGGGGCTGCTGACGCAGGCGGCGACGCTGATCATCCTGCTGGCCGGCTTCGCTCGCAACCGGCGGAGACCGGGGAAGCTGGCCGCGGCCTGATCCGTCATTCCGGCGAAAGCCGGAAATCCATGTACGCGTCATTCCGGATCAGGTCCGGGATGACGACAGCTGGGGATAATTCCCGAAATCCGATAGCGCGGGCTCACCACCTCGCCTATCCTCCGCGGCGAACCCGAAACGTACGGAAGGAAGAGCGATGGCGGGCGTCAACAAGGTCATATTGGTCGGAAATCTCGGTGACGACCCCGAGAGCCGCTCGCTCAACAATGGCGGCGAAGTGGTCAATCTGCGCGTCGCTACGTCGGAAAATTGGAAGGACAAGGACGGCAACCGCCAGGAGCGGACCGAATGGCACCGGGTCGTCATCTTCAATGAGAATCTCGGGCGGGTCGCCAAATCCTATCTTCGCAAGGGCTCCAAGGTCTATCTCGAAGGGCAGATCCAGACCCGCAAATGGAC
The DNA here is from genome assembly GCA_040514175.1 of Allosphingosinicella sp. Taxonomy (GTDB): domain Bacteria; phylum Pseudomonadota; class Alphaproteobacteria; order Sphingomonadales; family Sphingomonadaceae; genus Allosphingosinicella. Next base: position 11,723 of record JBEVDE010000064.1, read on the forward strand.
CGACCAGTCCGGCGCCGACCGCTATTCGACCGAGGTGGTGCTCCAGCGCTTCCGCGGCGAGCTCGTCCTCCTCGACAGCCGCGGCGGCGGTGGCGGCGGCGGTCAGGATTTCGGCGGCGGCGATTATGATGGCGGCAGCTCCGGCTTCGGCGGCAGCGGCGGCGGCTCTCGCCCCCAGTCCCGGCCGGCGCCCGCCTTCGACAGCGATCTGGACGACGACGTCCCGTTCTGACGGGTGCGGGGCGCCCGTCATCCCAGCGCAGGCTGGGATCCCGCCGGGTGAAAGGCGTCGGCGGTCTTCACCCGCCGGGGCCCCAGCCTTCGCTGGGGCGACGGATTATTCCTCCAGCTTCCCCTTCAGCGCTTTGAGCGCGGCGAACGGGCTCGCTTCGGCCCGCGCCTCTTCCTCGCTCTTCACTCCGGCCTCGCGGAGCGCGGTCTCGGCGGCCGGGGCGCGCGGATAGGGGTCGAGACCGAGCAGGAGGGTCTGGGCGACCGCCTCGCCGAGGTCGATCGCCCCGCCTTCGTAGAAGACGACGTCGAGCTCGCCTTCGCCGAGCTCGATCTCCTCCTCCGGCCCGCCGCCGGCCGGCGAGGGCCGGAATTCGACCCGGAAGTCCTCCGCCACCTCGGCCTCGACCGGCTCGGCCGAGGCGACGCAGCTCTGGGTCACACGCGCCCGCAGCGCGCCGACGGCGGTCACCGCCTCGCCGGAACGGTGAAGCTCGGCCTCGGCGGCCAGCGTGTCGAGGGCGACGAGCCCGAAACGGCGGGCGAGCGCCGAGCGCTCGTCCGGATCGGCCTCGATCCCGACCTGGCGCGGCTCGTCGGACAAGGCGTCGAGGCGGTAAAGGCGGCTGAATTCGGTCACGGAAGCCCAAATGTCCCGGCCAGCAACGGTTCCATCTTGGTTGCGGCCAGGCGCTCGTGAAGGCGTCGGAGCCGCTCCGCGACCCATTCGACCTGAGCGTCCGAAGCCGGTCCGTCGCGAAAGACGTTGCGCCGCACCGCCGACTCCAATCCGTTGCCGCCGGACAGCGCCTCGCGCAGCGCGCCGAGCCGCCCGCCGAGCGCTCCGACCAGTTTGCCGACATGCTTGCCGACGACGAAATCTCCGATCCCGATCTGCCGCAACGTGCCGTCCATGTCGTCGATGAAGATCTCGGTCAGGGCCACCGATTCCGCTTTGGCGCGGTCACCCTCGGCCTCCAGCCGGAGGAGGGCGAGCGAAAGCATCGTCGCGACCATGTCGAAGCGCCCTTCGAGCGTGTCGGGGACGGCGCCGTCGCGATACCAGGCCGGTTCGCGCGCGGCCGCGACCAGAGCGTCATACAGGGGCCGCAACGCCGCGCGCTCGCGCCGGTGGCCGAACAGGCGGGAAAGCAGGGCCAGGGCGGATCTCCTCATGTGGGGCGCGTACTTGCGCCGTTCAGCCTTTCTCGGATATTGGAGGGCCTGGCCCTGCCGGCAAGGCAGGCGCCGGCGCCCGACCCTTGCGCCGGCCGGTTTTACGGAGTTTTTCCAATATGATGGTTTCGGGACGAAAAGCGGCTTTGCTGATCGCGGTGGCGGCCGGGCTGGCGACGGGCGGCTGCACCAAGACTCAGGATTTGCAGGGCTATCTCGTCGACGAGACCCTGATCAGCGCGGTCCAGCCCGGCGTCGACAACAAGGATTCGGTCCAGAATACGCTCGGCCGGCCGAGCTTCACGGGCACGTTCGACCAGAATGACTGGTATTACGTCTCCCGGCGGACCAAGAATTTCGCTTTCAACCAGCCCCGGGTGAACCAGCAGACCGTGCTCCACGTCCGCTTCGACGCGGCTGGCAACGTCGCCTCGGTCGAGCGCAAGGGCATGGAGCAGATCGTTTCGATCCATCCGATGGGCGACAAGACCCCGACGCTCGGCCGCAACGTCAGCATCTGGGACGAATTGTTCGGCAATATCGGCGCGGTCGGCGCCGGCGGAGTGAGCCCCCAGGGCGGACCGAACTCGCCGAACTGATCTGTCGTCATCCCGGCGAAAGCCGGGACCCATGAACACGGAGAGGGGTAATTGGACACCGACGGTGTTCATGGATCCCGGGTCAGGCCCGGGAAGACGGTGAAACGCGCCCTCGCCCCGCTCCCTACCTGACCACGCCGCTCCCGGCGAGCACGCCCAGAGTCACCAGGTCCGACGCGCTTGCCGTCATGGCGGCGATCTGCACGGGCTGCTCCATGCCGACCAGGATCGGGCCGATCACCGCGTCGCCGCCCAGCTCGCGAAGCAATTTGGCCGAGATGTTGGCGGTCTGCAGGCCGGGCATGACCAGGACGTTGGCTGGGCCAGTCAGGCGGCTGAACGGATAGACCCGGGCCATGGCCGGGTTGAGGGCGACATCGGGCGACATCTCGCCTTCATATTCGAAATCGACCTCGCCGCGCGCGTCCAGCACCTTCACGCCCTCACGGATGCGCTCAAGATAGGTGCCCTCGGGGTCGCCGAAATTGGAGTAGGAGAGGAAGGCGACGCGCGGCTCATGGCCCATCCGCCGGGCGACCTGGGCGGTATGGACGGCGATGTCGGCGAGCTGCTCGGCGCTCGGCCGCTCGGTGACCGTGGTGTCGGCGATGAAGCTGGTGTGCGACTGGCCGACGAGGACGTGGAGGCCGAACGGGGTCATCCCCGGTTTCGGATCGAGCACCCGCTGCATCTGCCTCAGGCTCTGCGCATAGGGCCGGGTGACTCCGGTGATCAGCGCGTCCCCCTCGCCGAGCGCGAGCAGGAGCGCCGCGAAGGTGTTGCGGTCCTGGTTCACCATCCGCTCGATCTCGCGCTGGAGATAGCCCGCGCGCTGCAGGCGCTTGTAGAGATAGTCGACCATCTCCGGCACGCGCTCGTAGGTGCGGCTGTTGAGCAGTTCGAAGCTTTCGGGATTGTCGACCCCGAGCTCGCGCAGCCGGTCGTGGACGTCGTCGCGGCCGACCAGCACCGGCACGCCATAGCCGCCGTCGCGAAAGGCGATCGCCGCGCGAAGCACCACGTCTTCGTCGCCCTCCGCGAAGATCACCCGTTTGGGATCGGCGCGAGCCGCTTCATAGGCGAGGGTGAGCACCGACGTGGTCGGGTTGAGGCGGGATTTCAGCCGGCTCCGATAGGCGTCCATGTCGTCGATCGCGATCTGGGCGACTCCGCTCGCCATCGCCGCCTTGGCCACGGCGGCCGGGACGATCTCCATCAGCCGCGGGTCGAAGGGCGCGGGGATGATGTAATCGGGCCCGAAGCTGTGCGCCTTGCCGCCATAGGCCGCGGCGACCTCCTCCGGCACCTGCTGGCGGGCGAGCTCGGCCAGAGCCTCGGCCGCGGCGATCTTCATCTCGTCGTTGATCGTCGTCGCGCGAACGTCGAGCGCGCCCCGGAAGATGAAGGGGAAGCCGAGCACATTGTTGACCTGATTGGGATAATCCGACCGCCCGGTGGCGATGATCGCGTCCGGCCTTGCCGCCTTGGCGTCAGGCGGGCTGATTTCCGGATCGGGATTGGCCATGGCGAATATGATCGGCTTGGGCGCCATCGCCATCACCATTTCGGGCTTCAGCGCCCCGGCGGCCGACAGCCCCAGGAAGACGTCGGCGCCGACCAGGGCCTCCTCGAGCGTCCGCGCGTCGGTGATGACGGCATGGGCCGACTTCCACTGGTCGAGCCCTTCGCGCCCCTGCCAGATGACGCCCTTGCGGTCGCACATGATGACATGGTCGCCCCGCACGCCCATCGCCTTGATCAGCTCGGTGCAGGCGATGGCGGCGGCGCCGGCGCCGTTGACCACCACCTTGATGTCCTTGAGCTCGCGGCGCGTGAGATAGCAGGCGTTGATCAGGCCGGCCGCGGTGATGATCGCGGTGCCGTGCTGGTCGTCGTGGAAGACGGGAATGTTCATCCGCTCGCGAAGCGTCTGCTCGATGATGAAGCAGGCGGGCGCAGCGATGTCCTCGAGATTGATGCCGCCGAAGCTCGGCCCCATCAGGGCGACGGCGTTGATGAATGCGTCGGTGTCCTCGGTGTCGAGCTCGAGGTCGATGGCGTCGACGTCGGCGAAGCGCTTGAACAGCACCGCCTTGCCCTCCATCACCGGCTTGGAGGCGAGCGCGCCAAGATTGCCGAGGCCGAGGATGGCGGTGCCGTTCGAGATGACGGCGACGAGATTGCCCTTGGCGGTATAATCATAGGCCTTGGACGGATCCTCGGCGATCGCCCGCACGGGCACCGCGACTCCGGGCGAATAGGCAAGGCTCAGATCGCGTTGCGTCGCCATCGGCTTCGAGGCGATGATCTCAATCTTGCCGGGCCGGCCGCCCATGGTGTGGAAGTCGAGCGCCTCCTGCTCGGAGAATTTGACGCTGCTGCCTTCGCTCATCGCACTCTCCCGATTTTTGCGGCTGCTGTAGGGCGGGAGGGCTGATCGGGGCAAGCCGCAGCTGCGATGCGGCTCGCGCACGGAATCTGCACGACACCCCGATCCAAAGGACATGGGCGCCGGATCGCCCCTCGACCCCGCCATGCCAGCAGCAATTCGGTCAAGCGGAGCTCTGAAGATGTCCTATTCCGACCCGGATCAGCCCGGCCTGCCTCTGCTCACCTTCGGTGTGATCCTGCCGCTTGCGGCCTTCGGCATCGAGCTGGCGACGGGATTGTGCGCCGGCGCCTTCTTCGATCCGATTCCGACCTGGGGGCATGTTCTGGCGGTGCTGACGGTGCCGGCGATCAATTATGTCCTCTGGACCGCGGCCCGGCGCGACGGACCGCCGTCGCCCTGGCTCATGACCGCGGCCGGCGCGGCGATGGCGATCTCCTTCGTCTATTCGTTCATCTTCCTTCCGATCCTGCCCATCTCGATCGTCGGAATCCTGCTCATCGGCCTCGGATTCCTGCCCTGGGCGCCGGCGCTGGCGCTGATCGCCTCCGCCAGGCTGGCCGCCCGGTGGGTCGGCGAGGCCGGTCACAGCCTCTGGCGCTGGCTCGGTGGAGCGATCGCCGGTTTCGCCGCGCTCATGCTCGTCGATCTTCCGGCAACGGCGACGTTCGTCGCGGTCGGCTGGGCCGGCGGCGATTCGGTGAGCGCACGGCGCGGCATCGCGCTGATGCGCGCCCTGGGCGATGAGAGCATGCTGCTTCGCCTCTGCTACGGCGAGGGCGGCCGAGCCGTCGGCCTGGCCAGCTTCGCCGCCTCGACCTGGAACGAAGGGGTTTTTTCGGGCAGGCCCGGCTCGACGACCGCGCCGGCGCGCGAACTCTATTACCGCTCGACCGGGCGGCCGTTCAACGCGGCCCAGCCGCCGTCGCGCGGCGCGCAAGGCCGTTGGGGTTTCGACGGGGACCGGGGCGGAATGTCGGTGGGTGGCCGTGCGCACGATCTCCATCTCGCCACATCCCGTCTCGACGGATCGGTCTCGGCCGGCGACAATCTCGCCTATCTCGAATGGACCGCCGTCTTCGCCAATCGCCGGGAATTCCAGCAGGAGGCGCGGCTGACCCTGGCGCTGCCGCCGGGCGCGGTCGCCTCGCGGGCCACCTTGTGGGTCAATGGCGAGCCTCGCGAGGCGAGCGTCGCCGGCCGAGGCGAAGCGCGCGCCGCCTATGAGAATGTCGTCAGTGCGCGCCGCGACCCACTCCTCGTCACCACCGACGGCGCCGGCCGGCTGCTCGTCCAGGCCTTTCCGGTGCCGCCTAAATCCTCGCTCAGGCTCAGGATCGGAATCACCGCTCCGCTGGACGTCGGCCCGGACGGAGCGCGCAGCTTCGCGCTGCCGGCGATCGCGGACCGGAATTTCGAGCTCGCCGCCGATCTTCGCCATCAAATCTGGATCGAGGGCCGCGGGCCGCTCGGCGCGAGGCACGCCGCCTTCCGCGCTCGATCGCTTCCCTCCGGCGTGATCCAGCTGCGCGCCGCGCTCGACGACGGCGAGCTCGGCCGCCACCGCCCCCGCATCGACGCCGGCCGGATCGACGCTCAGGCGGCCGGCACCGCCACGCTTCCCGCGACCGCCGACGCGCCGGCGCTTCGTATCGTCCAGACCGTCGCCCAGGTGCCTCGGAAGCGGCCTCGAAGCCTCATTCTCCTCCTCGACGCCTCGACGGCGAACCGGGAGGCCGGCGCCGGCCTGAAGCGGGCGCTTGCGGCGCTTCCAGCCAGCCTTCCCGTAGGCCTCGTCATCGCCGCCGAGGAGCCGCGCGCGGTGGCGCCCGCCCCCTGGTCGACGGCGCAAGCGTCGCGGATGCGCGAAATGCTGGCGGCCACGGCCTTCGAGGGCGGCCAGGACAATCTTCCGGCCCTGGCCGAGACGCTCGAGGCCTCCGTCGGCGCCGATTCGGTGCTGCTCTGGATTCACGGGCCGCAACCGGTCGACTTCACTCATTCCCGAGCCCGGCTCGAGCAGGTGCTGGAGCGAAGCCGGGACCTGCCGCGGCTGGTCCGCTACCAGGCCGAGGCGGGGCCCGCCTTCGCCGTCGCCGGCCACGCCTGGTTCGAGAGCGCAACCGAATCGCCGCCTACGGGCGATGCCGGCGCCGACCTCGCCGCCCTGCTCGCCCGGCTCGGCGGCGGCGAGGGCTGGCAGGTGAGCCGGACCCAGGCCGCGGGGCCGGCGGGGCCTGCCGCCTCGGCTCACATCGCCCGCTTGTGGGGAGCGGAAAGGCTCGCCGGCGCCGCCGGCACGCAAGGGACGGAGCGCTCGAAGGCGATCGCCCTTGCCCATCGCCTGAACATCGTCACTCCGGTGAGCGGCGCGGTCGTGCTCGAAACCGACGCCGAATATCAGCGCAACGGACTCGCCGTCCCCGGCGCGGGCGACGTTCCGACGGTGCCCGAGCCCGGCTTCTGGGTCCTGCTCGCGATCGTCGCCTTGCTGTGCGCCGTCCTCCTGCGCCGCCGCCTCGTGCCGAGCCTCGCGTGTCCGGCGCGAGGCTCGACGCCCGGCTGGCGATCCTGCTTCTGCCGGCGGCCTTCTGGGATTCGTGGCGGCTGCTCGCCGGCCGCTTCGGCGACGGATTGTCGGCCCTTCCGCTCGCCCTCATCGGGCTGGCCGTCGCCTTTCCGGCTTTTCGCCGGATCCGGGCGGGCGAGGCCGGGCCGGTTCCGCTCGCCCCGCTCTCGGCGGCGCTGGCCCTCTATGTCGCCGCGGTCCTGTGGGGGCCGGCCTTGGCCGCGGTCGCGGTGGCGGTGGTCGCGACGATCCTGCTGTGCCGGTCTATCGCCGGCGCCCGCCTCTCCTGGGCGCCGCTGACGGGCTTCGCCCTGCTCGCCCTGCCGGTGCTTCCGAGCCTCGATTTCTACCTCGCCTATCCGATGCGGCTCGTCGGCGCCGCCCTCGCCGCTTCAATGCTCCGGCTGAACGGCCTCGCCGTGGGTATCGACGGAGTCGCCCTGAGCTGGAACGGCTCGCTCCTGCTCTTCGATTCGGCCTGCAGCGGCATCAGGATGCTCTGGGCGAGCTTCTTCCTGGTCAGCGCCATCGGCCTCGCCGCCGGCTTCGGGCCGTTGCGCTACGCCGCCGCCCTCGCCGTTGCGCTGGTCCTTGCGGTCGCGGGCAATGCGGTCCGGGCGGCGAGCCTCTTCTATGTCGAGAACGGCTTCGTCGACCGGTTGCAGGGGCCGGTGGGCCACGAAGCCGTGGGGATCCTGTCCTTTCTGATGCTCGCCCTCGCGATCGTCTACCTGGTGGCGCCCCGGGCGTGGCGGCCGATATGAGGCGGCCGCTCGCGATCCTGATCTTCGCTTTTCTCGCTTTGGCCGGGGGGCTGGCGCCCCTGCGGCCCGAATCCGCGAGCCCGGCCCGGTCCGCTTCGGCCTCCTGGCCGGCGGCCTTCGAGGGGCGGAGGATTCATCCCGTCGCGGCCACGGCCGAGGACCGCATCCTCGCCCGCCGCTTTCCGGGCCGGATCGAGCGTTTCAGCGACGGCCGGCGGCATATAGTCCTTCGCCGCCTCGACTCGGCGACCCGGCGCCTCCACCCGGCGAGCGACTGCTACCGCGCCGCCGGCTACGCCATCGCGCCGGCGCCGATGCGGATGATCGCCGGGCGCGGCCCCGCCGCCTGCTTCATCGCCCGGCGCGGCGGCCGCGCCTTCCTCGCCTGCGAGCAGGTGCGCGACGAGGAGGGGCGAAGCTGGCCCGACGTCTCCTCCTGGTATTGGGCGGCGCTGCTCGGCACTTCGAGCGGGCCGTGGCTGGCGTCGCTCACGGTCGAAAGGGTAAGCTGACGGTTCCCCCCCGGCCTTCAACCCTCTAACCTCCCGCCATGGCCACCCAGGCGAAGACCGGCACCGCCCCGACCCCGATGATGGCGCAATATCTCGCGCTCAAGGCGGAGGCTTCCGATTGCCTGCTCTTCTACCGGATGGGCGACTTCTTCGAATTGTTCTTCGACGACGCCAAGGCGGCAGCCGCCTGCCTCGACATCGCGCTCACCGCCCGGGGCGAGCATGAGGGCGAGCCGATCCCGATGTGCGGGGTGCCGATCCACGCCGCCGAGGCCTATCTGGCGCGGCTGATCCGCGGCGGCTTCCGGGTCGCCATCGCCGAGCAGAT
>JBEVDE010000149.1:0-9707 GCA_040514175.1 Allosphingosinicella sp.
CCGAACATGTCGGCGCGGTGGATGATCAGGGTGTTGGCGGTCGGAATGTCGAGGCCGCTCTCCACGATCGTGGTCGACAGCAGCACGTCGTACTTGCCGTCGTAGAAGGCGCTCATCCGCTCCTCCACCTCGCTCGGCGCCATCTGGCCGTGCGCGACGACGTAGCGGATCTCGGGCACCTGCTCGCGCAGATACTCCTCGAGCTCGGGCAGATCGGCGACGCGCGGCGCGACGAAATAGGTCTGGCCGCCGCGATAATGTTCGCGAAGCAGGGCCTCGCGGATCACCACCGGGTCCCAGGGCATGACGTAGGTGCGCACGGCGAGGCGGTCGACCGGCGGCGTCTGGATCACGCTGAGCTCGCGAAGGCCGGACATCGCCATCTGCAGGGTGCGCGGGATCGGAGTCGCGGTCAGGGTCAGGACGTGGACGTTGGCGCGCATCGCCTTCAGCCGTTCCTTGTGGGTGACCCCGAAACGCTGCTCCTCGTCGACGATCACCAGGCCCAGATTCTTGAACTCCACGCTCTTGGCGAGGAGGGCGTGGGTGCCGATGACGATGTCGACCTTGCCGGCCTTCAATCCTTCCTTCGTCTCCTTCGCCTCTTTGGCGGGCACCAGCCGGGAAAGCCGGCCGATCTCGATCGGAAAGCCCCGGAAGCGCTCGCAGAAGGTCTGGTAATGCTGGCGGGCGAGGAGGGTGGTCGGGCAGACCAGGGCGACCTGGTGGCCGGCCATCGCCGCGGTGAAGGCGGCTCGAAGCGCGACCTCGGTCTTGCCGAAGCCGACGTCGCCGCAGACAAGCCGGTCCATCGGCCTTCCCGCGGCGAGATCGTCGAAGACGTCGGCGATGGCGCGGTCCTGGTCCTCGGTTTCCTCATAAGGAAAGCGGTCGGCGAAGGCGGCATAGCTGGTGTCGGGCTCGACGACCGCGCCGGGGCGGAGCGCGCGCTCGGCGGCGGTCTTGATGAGCTCGCCGGCGATCTCGCGGATCCGCTCCTTCATCCGCGACTTGCGCCGCTGCCAGGCCTCGCCGCCGAGACGGTCGAGCGCGACTCCGTCGCTCTCGCTGCCGTAGCGCGAGAGGATGTCGATATTCTCGACCGGAACGTAGAGCTTGTCGCCGCCGGCATATTCGAGCGCGACGCAATCGTGCGGGCTGGTGCCGACCGGGATCCGGGTCAGGCCCTCGTAGCGCCCGATGCCGTGGTCGGCGTGGACGACGAGATCGCCGGGGCTGAGCGTCGCAAGCTCGCTCATGAAGGCGTCGGCCGACTTGCGGCGCTTGCGGCGGCGGACGAGACGGTCGCCGAGCATGTCCTGTTCGGTCAGCAAGGCGACCTGCGCCGTGGTGAAGCCGTGGTCGAGCGGGAGGATGGCGAGGGCGATTCCGGACGCGCCCTGCGCCTCCTGCCAGGTGTCGACCTCGACGGCCTTCTTCAGGCCGTGATCGGCGAGCAGGCCCTTGAGCCGCTCGCGCGCGCCGGCCGAATAGCTGGCGAGGACGACCTTCTTCTTCGCCCGGCGAAGCGCGTCGACATGGTCGACCACCGCCTCGTAGACGTTGACGTTCTGCGAGCGCTCGGGCGCGAAATCGCGGGCCGGATCGACCTCGAAGTCGAGCACGGTGGCGCTCTCGGGCTCGTGGAACGGGGTGGCGAGGTGGAGCGGGCGCTCGGCGATCAGCTTCTCCCACTCGTCGCGGGCGAGATAGAGGGTCTCGGGCTCGAGCGGCCGGTAGCTTCCGGGGTCCGACGACTGCGCCCGCTTCCGATTCTCGTAATAATCGGCGATCGCCTCGAAGCGGGCGTCGGCCGCGCCCGCGTCATGGGCGTCGCGGACGACGAGATCGTCGTCGCCGAGGTGCTCGAACAAGGTGTCGAGCCGTTCCTCGAAGAGAGGGAGCCAGTGGTCGATCCCGGCGAGGCGCCGACCTTCCGAGACTGCCTGGTAGATGGGATCGCCGGTCGCGGTGGCGCCGAAGCGCTCGCGGTAGCGGGAACGAAAGCGCCTGACGCTGTCCTCGTCGAGCAGGGTCTCGGAGGCGGGGAGGAGGGTGAAGCCGCCGCGCTCGTCGCCGCTGGTGCGCTGGGTCGCCGGGTCGAAGCGGCGCACGCTTTCGATCTCGTCGCCGAAGAAATCGAGCCTGAGCCCTTCGCTCTCGCCCGCCGGGAACAGGTCGACGATGCCGCCGCGGACCGCATATTCGCCGGCGTCCTGGACGGTGTCGGTGCGGTGATAGCCGTTGGCGCTCAAGAGGGCTGAGAGCTTCGCCATGTCGATCCGCTCGCCCGGCGCGAGTCGGGCGACGAGCTGCCGGACCCGGAAGGGCGTCAGCGTTCGCTGGGTCGCGGCGTTGACCGTGGTGACGAGGAGCTGGGGCTTGCCGGCCTTGCGCTGGAGGGCGTGAAGGGTCGCCAGCCGCTCGGACGAGGCGCGAAGCGACGGGGATGCGCGGTCGTAGGGCAGGCAGTCCCAGGCGGGGAAGGCGAGCACCTCGAGCTCCGGCGCGAAATAAATGGCGGCGTCCTGAAGATGCCGCATCGCCGCTTCGTCGGGGGCGATGAACACGGCGCGCCCCTTCGAGGCCCGCGCCAGATCGGCGGCGAGCCAGGGCAGGAAGCCGGCGGGCGCGCCGGCCAGGGTCGTCGGCCGCTTCGCCGCGAGGATCTTGTGGATGTCGGTCACTATTCCGGGTGCTTGATATAATCGAGTAACTGGAGCTGCCTCATCGCCGCCCCGCGGTAGCGCTCCGGAGGCTCCGCGGTTCCGAGGGCCCAGGCCATGATGTCGACGTCCTGCTCCTCGAGCAAGGCCTCGAACCAGGCCATCTCCGCTTCGTCCCAGGATGTGCCGTAAGCGTCGAAGAAGCCGCCGATCATGAAGTCGGCCTCCCGCACCCCGCGGTGCCAGGCGCGGAAGCGGAGGCGCTTGAGACGGTCGGCGGGGGTCAAGTCGGCTCCATGCGGAAAAGGCCGCCCTGCGGCATGCAGGCGGCTTTGTGAGGCGGAGATGTAGGAGGGCCGGCGCACCGGCTCAATCCCCCTCCCTGCGTGCAGGGAGGGGGATTCTACACTGCCGCTCCGCGCGCTATGGACCTCTCATGCGCCCGGACATCCTCAACCCCCTGTTCGCCGAAGTGGAGGTGCTGAAGGGCATCGGTCCGGCTCTGGCCAAGCCCCTCAAGCGGCTGGGCCTGAACCGGGTCGTGGACATCCTCTTCCATCTGCCGGTGAACTGGATCGAGCGGAAGAGGGTCGACACGCTCGACATGGCGGACGCGGGCGGCGTGGTGACGATCGTGGTGACCCCGGTCGACTACCGTCAGGGCGGCGCGCGAAGCCCGTTCCGGGTCTATGCGACCGATCGCGAGGGCAATTACCTGTCGCTCACTTATTTCCACAATCCGGGCTGGGCGAAGAAGCAATTCCCGCTCGGGGTTCCGAAAGTCGTCTCCGGAAAGATGGAGATGTACGGCCAGGAGCTGCAGATGGTCCATCCGGACTATGTTCTGGAGCCGAACGAGGCGCTCGACCTGCCCGAGCGCGAGCCGGTCTATCCGCTCTCCGAAGGCCTTACCACCCGCCGGCTCGCCGACCTCGCCGGCCAGGCCCTGGCCCGGACTCCGTCGCTGGGCGAATGGATCGAGCCGAGCCTGCTCGCCGCCCGCGGCTGGCCGTCGTGGCAGGACGCGCTGGGCAGTGTTCACCACAGCCGCGACCCGGCGCCGGCGCGCGAGCGGCTGGCCTATGACGAGGTGTTCGCCAACCAGCTCGCCCTGATGCTGGTCAGGGCCTCGTCGAAGCGCCGCCGCGGCGTTCCGCTCAAGGGCGACGGGCGGCTGAGCGCCGCCCTCAAGCTCCCTTATGAAGCGACCGGGGCCCAGCGCCGTGCCGTCGCCGAGATCGAGGGCGATCTCCAGCAGGAGACGCCGATGCTCCGCCTGCTCCAGGGCGACGTCGGCTCGGGCAAGACTTTGGTCGCCCTGATGGCGATGCTGAGCGCGGTCGAGGCCGGCGCCCAGGCGGCTCTGCTGGCCCCGACCGAGATTCTGGCGAGGCAGCATTTCGAGACATTGTCGCGCCAGCTCACCGGCTTGTCCGTCAACGTCGCCATCCTCACCGGACGCGAGAAGGGAAGGGCGCGCGAGTCGACCCTGATGGGCCTCGCCGACGGGTCGATCGACATCCTCGTCGGAACCCATGCGATCTTCCAGCAGGCGGTCGCCTACAAGAGGCTCGGCCTCGCCGTGGTCGACGAGCAGCATCGCTTCGGAGTCGCTCAGCGGATGATGCTGGCGTCGAAGGCCGAGCGGCCGCCGCACCTCCTGGTGATGACCGCGACCCCGATCCCGCGCACCCTCACCCTCACCCAATATGGCGAGATGGACGTCAGCCGGCTCGATGAAATGCCGCCGGGCCGCCAGCCGGTCGAGACGAGGGTGCTGAGTCTCGAGAAGCTTGCCGACGTCGTCGACGCCCTCGCCCGCCACATCGCCCGAGGCGGCCAGGCCTATTGGGTCTGCCCTCTGGTCGAGGAGAGCGAGGCGTCGGACCAGGCCGCGGCCGAGGAGCGCGCCCGGGTCCTGCGCCTGCGCTTCGGCGACAGGATCGGCCTCGTCCACGGCCGCATGAAGGGGCCGGAGAAGGACGAGGTGATGGCCGCGTTCCAGCAGGGCGCGATCTCGGTGCTGGTCGCCACTACCGTCATCGAGGTGGGAGTGGATGTCCCCAACGCCACCTTGATGATCGTCGAGGGCGCCGACCGCTTCGGACTCGCCCAGCTCCACCAATTGAGAGGGCGCGTCGGGCGGGGGGAGGGGCGCTCGATCTGCCTGCTGCTGCGCGGCAACGCGCTGAGCGAGACGGGCCGGGCGCGGCTCGCGCTGATGCGCGAAACCAACGACGGCTTCCGGATCGCCGAGGAGGATCTGCGGCTGAGGGGTGCTGGGGAGATATTGGGGACGAAGCAGTCCGGCGAGGCGCAGTTCCGGCTGGCGAGCCCGGAGCAGATAGCGGCGCTCGCACCGGCGGCAAATGACGATGCGCGGCTGTTGGTCGATCGGGACGGCGGGCTGGAGGGGCCGCGCGGGCAGGCGGCGCGGGTGCTGCTCTATTTGATGGAGCGTGACGCGGCGGTGGGGTTGCTTCGGGGGGGATGATCGTCGCCCCAGCGTAGGCTGGGGCCCCGGGGAGTGAATAGCGCGGCGCCTTTCACCCGCCGGGGTCCCATCCTGCGCTGGGACGACGTCATTTATCCAGGCAGCGCCACAGCCATCCCAGCATCGCCTGCTTCCGCGCCGCGGTGGCGACGTCCGACATGTCGTTGTGGATGAGGCCGGGAACGGTCCCGATCACCATCCGGTAGCGCTTCTGCTCGGCCGCGGTCGGGAGCACGCCCGGATCGGCGGGCTGGTCGCTTGAGCGAACCGAGCAGAGGCGCGGGCGGGCGGTGCGCGGCATCCTCATCCGGCGATTGTCGAGGGTGAAGACGGTTCGGACCAGAGCGCCATGGCCGGTCGCGAAGACCAGGCTGGAATCGCCGCCATGGGAGTGGCCGACCAGAAGCACCGGCCGGCGATCGGCCAGCCCGATCCGGCGCATCTCGCCGATGACGAAAAGAAGGTTGGCCGCGCCCTGCTCCCAGGACGGGCGCCGGACCACCGCCGGTTCTCCCTGCGCCGGCAAAGGCGGGTCGCCGGCCAGCTCGTGCTGAACCGAGGCGACGACATAGCCGCGCGCCGCGAGGGCCTCGGCGAGGAACGAATAATCGGTGTTGCGGCCGCCATAGCCGTGGGAGATCAAAGCCAGCGGCTTCGGGCGCCCCAACCTGGCGCCGTAGAGCTTCACGGGCACCGCTCGCTTCCGGGCGACGTCGTAAAAATGCGCGCGCCCCGGCGGCGGGTCATCGGACGGCGTTGCGAAGACCGCCGCCGGCAGGGCGGCGAGAGCGAGCGCCGCGAGCCTCAAGGGGTCAACAGCCCATGTTTCTTCTTGCCCGCGGAGACGCGGACCTCGCCGCCGGCTACCGCGATAGTCACGTCCTCTCCAGCGGCTTCGCCGTCGACGCGGGCGCCGCCCTGGGCGATCAGCCGTCGCGCCTCGTTCTTCGACGCGCACAGGCCCAGGCCGACGAGCGCGTCGACCAGCGCGATTTCTCCGTCCACTTTCAGCGTCGGCAGAGCCTCGCCGGACGCGCCTTCCTCGAACGTCTTGCGCGCGGTGTCCGCCGCTTCGCGCGCCGCATCCTCGCCATGGGCCATCGCCGTCGCGGCGTCGGCCAGGACCTTCTTCGCCTCGTTGATCTCGGCGCCGCCCAACGCCTCCAGCCGGGCGATCTCGTCCAGCGGCAGGTCGGTGAAGCGGCGCAGGAACTTGCCGACGTCGGCGTCCTGGGCGTTCCTCCAGAATTGCCAGTAATCGTACGGGCTGAGCTGGTCGGCGTTGAGCCAGACCGCGCCTTTCTCCGTCTTGCCCATCTTGCCGCCGTCGGCGGTGGTGATGAGCGGGGTGGTGAGGCCGTAGACCTGGGCGCCGTCGACCCGCCGGCAAAGCTCGATGCCGTTGACGATATTGCCCCATTGGTCCGAGCCGCCGAGCTGGAGCCGGCACTCGGCGCGGCGGGACAGCTCGAGGAAGTCGTAGCCCTGCAGGATCATGTAGTTGAACTCGAGGAAGGAGAGCGACTGCTCGCGGTCCATGCGGAGCTTGACGCTGTCGAAGCTGAGCATCCGGTTGACCGAAAAATGCTGGCCGATCTCGCGCAGGAAGGGGATATATTCGAGCCGGTCGAGCCATTCGGCATTGTCGAGCAGGATCGCGTCGGTGGGGCCGTCGCCGAAGTGGAGGAATCGCTCGAAAACGCGTTTGATCGACACGATGTTGGCGTTGATGGTGTCGGCGGTGAGAAGCTTGCGGGCCTCGTCCTTGAAGCTCGGATCACCGATCTTCGACGTTCCTCCACCCATCAGCACGATCGGCTTGTGCCCGGCCTGCTGGAGCCGGCGGAGCATCATGATCTGGATGAGGCTTCCGACGTGGAGCGAGGGCGCGGTGGCGTCGAAGCCGATGTAGCCGGGGATGATCTCGCGCTGCGCGAGCGCGTCGAGGCCCTCGGCGTCGGTCAGCTGATGGATGAAGCCGCGCTCGTCGAGGACGCGGAGGAGGGAGGATTTGAAGTCGGACATGGGGCGGGCGGTTAGCATGGCAAACCGTCATGCTGAACTTGTTTCAGCATCCAGGTTCGAGCATCGGTGCGGGTAGGGACCTGGACCCTGAAACAAGTTCAGGGTGACGGGAAAGGATGGACGTGGAGAAGCATTGGCTGTGGACTCACCCCGCCAATCCGAGCGCGGCGGTCGATGGCATCGACTTCACCTGCGAGCGGCGTTCCGCCACGAACCTGCGCTTCCGCTACGAAGTGAGGGGGCGGATCGGCGAGATAATCCTGCCTGCGCGCGCCGCCCCGGTGCGGACGAACGCCTTATGGGAGCGAACGTGCTTCGAGGTCTTCCTTCGGCCGGCGGAATTTGCGGACTATCGCGAGCTCAACTTTTCACCGTCGTCGCAATGGGCGGCCTACGCTTTCTCGGCGCATCGCGCGGGGATGATGCAGGCTGCCTTGCCGGCGCCGCCCATCATCGAAATCATGGCTCGGCCCGAACGGTTGACCATGGACGTCTCGATCTCGCTCGATCTACCCGACGAGCCCTATCTCATAGCGGCGGCGGCAGTGATCGAGGAATCCTGGGGCGGCAAATCCCTGTGGGCGCTCTCGCATGAGGGGAGCGTTCCCGATTTCCATCATCCGTCTTGCTTCACGCTCGAACTCCCGGCAGCAGACCCGGCATGAAATTCGGTATCGACCGCCTCCTCGCCGACCCCGTCCTGCGCAAGCCGCTCGAAGGCAAGCGCGTGGCCCTGCTCGCCCATCCGGCCTCGGTGACCGAGGACCTCACCCATAGTCTCGACGCCCTGATCGCCTGCGGCCTCAACGTCACCGCCGCTTTCGGCCCGCAGCACGGCCTGCGCGGCGACAAGCAGGACAATATGGTGGAATCGGACGATTTCACCGATCCCGCCCACAACATCCCGGTCTTCAGCCTCTACGGCGAGGTCCGCCGGCCGACCGGCCAGTCGATGGGCACGTTCGACGTCATCCTCGTCGACCTTCAGGATCTGGGCTGCCGGATCTACACCTTCATCACCACCCTGCTCTACGTGCTCGAGGCGGCGGCGAAGCACGGCAAGGCGGTCTGGGTGCTCGACCGGCCCAATCCGGCCGGGCGGCCGGTCGAGGGAATGACCCTGCGGCCGGGCTGGGAGAGCTTCGTCGGCGCCGGCCCCTTGCCGATGCGCCACGGCCTCACCCTGGGCGAGCTCGGCCGCTGGTTCGTCGAGACGATGAAGCTCGACGTCGATTACCGGGTCGTCGAGATGGCGGGCTACGAGCCCGACTCCGCGCCCGGCTTCGGCTGGCCGACCGAACGGATCTGGATCAATCCCAGCCCCAATGCCGCCAATCTGTGGATGGCGAGGGCCTATGCCGGGACGGTGATGCTCGAAGGCACGACCCTGTCGGAGGGGCGTGGGACGACCCGCCCGCTCGAGCTGTTCGGAGCGCCCGACCTCGATTCCGGAGCGCTCGCCGCCGAAATGCGGCGGCTGGCGCCGGAATGGCTGGAGGGCTGCGCGCTCCGCCCGGTCGCCTTCGAGCCGACCTTCCACAAACATGCCGGCAAGACCTGCCACGGCCTCCATATCCACCCGGAAGGCCGCCATTACGACCACGACACCTTCCTCCCGTGGAGGTTACAGGCTTTGGCCTTCAAGGCGATCCGCCGGCTCCGGCCGGATTACGACCTGTGGCGCGACTTCGCTTACGAATATGAGTTCGGCAAGCTCGCCATCGACGTCATCAACGGCGGCCCCGGCCTTCGCTTGTGGGTGGACGACGCGGCGGCGGCGCCGGCCGATCTCGACGCCCTCGCCCTGCCCGACGAGGAAGCCTGGCTGGAGGAGCGCCGGCGCTTCCTGATCTACCCGTCGCGTTGACGAAAAGGTCTCCGATACCTAGATTATCGCCATGGCCATTCGTCCCATCATCGAAGCTCCGGACCCTCTGCTGCGTCAGATTTCCTCGCCCGTCGAGGCGATCACGCCCGAGATCAAGACCCTGATCGACGACATGTTCGAGACCATGTACGCGGCCCCCGGAATCGGCCTCGCCGCGATCCAGGTCGGCGTGCCCAAGAGGATCCTCGTCATCGATCTCCAGGACCCGGAGGAGGAGGAGGGCGAGGCCGTGCGCAGGCCGATGGTGTTCATCAACCCCGAGATATTGCACCACTCCGAGACCGAGCGGCCCTATAACGAAGGCTGCCTGTCGGTCCCCGACCAATATGCCGAGGTCGAGCGCCCCGACACGATCCGCGCCCGCTGGCTCGACCGCGACGGCAAGCCGCACGAGGAGGAGCTGGACGGCCTGCTCGCCACCTGCCTCCAGCATGAGATGGACCATCTGGAGGGCATTCTCTTCATCGACTATCTCTCGCGCCTGAAGCGCGACATGCTGCTGAAGAAGCTGGCGAAGAATCGCAAGGCGGCTTGAAGGGTTTGGGCCCTCTCCCAGAGGCGGGAGAGGGTTGGGCAGCCGCTGAGTTCTGATCGGGGCTTATACCGAACCGGCATTCCCTGTCGCGAGGACAAG